>CAYUGW010000680.1:0-2530 GCA_964444245.1 uncultured Blastocatellaceae bacterium
TCATCTTTGCGGATAATCCAATCAACCGCGACTTCTTTTTTATTTGTTTTAATGAGATAACGTTCGCCGCCTTGAACCAAATCGCCGACCTTTTCAAGCGGAAGAAGTTTTTCGGCGATAATATCAATATCTTTTGTCATCCTGTCGCTCCCGTATAAAATCATCGCTAAACCGCCTGCCAATGCCCATTCAATATTATTTTTTTCGGCTAATTCCTCAACAATTTCAATTGCTTCTATTGTGGATTCTTCATCGAGTAATCCGGTATTTATCGTCATAGATTATTTCCTCATCGGAATTTTCACATCATTCTTTTCGGCAAATCGGGTCGCTTCATCGTAACATGAATTATACCTGTAAATTAAAGGATCAATTTAAACGATCTTTAAGCTGCATTCTTCTTGGGACATTATTCCATCGGCTTATTAATTTCATTTTTCAAAAACATTGACAAAAAACCGTTTTCCATTATATATTTGCCTTACTTTTTAGCCACTTTCTAACATAGTTCAAACTTGCGATCATTGAGGGTAAAATGAAAAAAAAATTATCTTTTTTGTTTCTGTTATTCGGGTGCTTTCTGAACAATTCCGTATTGGCACAGCCCGAATTAGATATTACATTCAATTCGACAGGTAAGACTGTTTTATATTTCGGCTCGTCAGGACAGCCGCAGGATATGATCGTTCAGCCCGACAACAAAATGGTTTTCGTCGGAGTTTGCAACAACATCGGAACAATCGTACAGTTTTGCCTCATACGCCTGAGCGAAGACGGTTCTTTCGATCCGACATTCGATGCCGGTCAGGGACATCCGGGTTACGTTTATACGAGGGTTGTCGGAGCGACATCAGATTCCGGCGGTTTTGGTATCGCCCTGCAAAATGACGGCAAAATTGTCGTTACGGGTTCACTTTCCGGTCAGATTGTTTTAATTCGCTACAATGCAAACGGAACGCTCGATAATTCTTTCGGAAAAGGCGGTATTCTGCAATCGACTTTGATCAGCAATGCCGGCGGCAGTAAAATCATAATTCAGCCTGACGGAAAATATGTAATTGTCGGTTCTTTCGGTTCTCCTAATTCCACACAATTCGTCGCGCGTTTTTTACCTGACGGAACTCCCGACAGTTCATTCGGAAACGGCGGAATCACAACAATCAACATTCCGGGAAATCGGACGATTGGCTTATCAATTGCGATTCAAGCTGACGGCAAGATCGTTACCGGCGGCGGGATGGCAACCCCGCAGGGTGATCCGAATCCTTCAAACTCTTTTTTGGTGGCGCGTCTGAACCGCGACGGAACACCGGACACGACTTTTGACGGCGATGGGTTAAAGACTATCCCGTCCGGCTATCAATCTTCGGGTTTTTATTACGGCATCATCAGATCGGTCGCGGTTCAATCCGACGGACGGATTCTGGCACTCGGCTATACTGATCTTCTCTTCCGTTTTAATACCGACGGCTCGCTCGACACGAGCTTTGACGACGACGGTCGGCGCGTCGTTTTTGGCACAAGCATCCCTATTAATGGACCAAACTCCGAAACTTTTGATTTGACGGTAACTCCGAGCGGCAAGATCACGGTCGTCGGCAATCCGTCAACGTTTGTTGATTTTCCGAACATTCAATACATCGTCGCACGTTATCTTCCGAACGGTTTGCCCGATACGAGCTTTAGCGGCGACGGGTTTCTAAGTTTCGTTGTCAATAGTAGCGGCTGGGACGGCGCATTAACTGTCGCGCCGGATTCGCAAGGCAGAACCGTGATCGGCGGACGCACGTCAATCGGTGCTACAAGATTCACCGGGTGGAGAGATCCTTTATTCTCCGCCGCCCGATTGATTGCTTCGCCCACGCAGAACGCCGGAATTTCAGGTATCATTACCAAACAAAACGGCAAACCCGTTTTCAACGCGGCAGTTACGATCAAACAGGGATCGCAGATTGTCGGCTACGGTCGCACGAATCCTTTCGGAAACTTCCGCATCCCGAATTTGCCGTCAAATAAAACCTATACGCTTTCGGTTAGTGCAAAAAATTTGAGTTTCTCCGACCGCAGCGTTTTGGTTGATGGTGAGATAACGAATTTTCTTGTCGTCAGCGACTAATAAAATGATTTTGCCTGAAGCTGTTTCAGACGACTTTTTTTGAGGTTAAACGAGGCTATTCATTAGACATTATCGGAAATAATTAACCACGAAGAAACACGAAGATTTCACGAAGTTTTTTTGTCAAAGAATCACCGTTTTTAAGCTGGAATAATAAGAGGGCAACGACAATTTTCGTGTTCCTTCGTGTCTTTTCGTGGTTAATTTCTTATTTCCGATAATGTCTATTTTCTTAGCTCATACTTTTAAACTAGTTTTTCATCATCGGAATTTTCACGTCATTCTTCTCGGCAAATCTGGTCGCTTCTTCATAACCCGCGTCGGCATGACGGACAACGCCCATTCCGGGATCGGTTGTTAAAACTCTTTCGATTCTTCGCGCGGCTTCGGGCGCGGCAGTCGGCGACGATTACT
>CAYUGW010000681.1:0-2523 GCA_964444245.1 uncultured Blastocatellaceae bacterium
TCAAAAACATAATCGCCTGTTTCTCTTAATTTTGCGGAAAAGGTTGTGCCGGCTTTTTCCAGAGGAGCGTTGCGAACAGGCTTGGGAATCACCATAATTACGTCTCCTTTATAAATTCTGACCGTTGAATTTGTTAAATTCGTCGTCACAGTTAAAGTTCTGCCTTTTCTGCCGCTGACAATAAAGCGTTTTATTTTGTCATTCCGGTTTATTTTAAGATTAATTGACAATTGATTCGCGCCTTCCGGAAACTGGAGTCTGGTTGCCGGATATAACTCGACCGAAGTTTTTTCACCGACCGGAGTCAATCTGTCGTCAAACAGACGGTAACTCGACGTTTCGACAAATTCCGTGCAGCAGGCATCACCAGAGGAATCGGGTCGGCTTCTTTCGACAACGATTAAATTATTCTCGATTTTGACCGAACGCAAACCGCCAAGAGCGCGGTCGCCCCCTTCGATTCTGGTGAAAAATTCGGTATTGCCGTCTCTGATTCCGTAAATAAATCCTTCGGTGTAGCTTTCAACTCCGCCCCGGCTGCAGGTTGTTAAAACAATCGCTTCATCAATTGCATCACCATTTAAATCGCCGTAAATAGTTGCGTAAGGTTTAAAATAGCGGCGTTGATAAATTTTTATCGGTTGTGTAGGCGGCGTATTTTCATTTGATTTTGCCGGCGGCGTTTCAGATGCGGACGGTGTTACATCTATTTCTTCAAAAAATAAACCTTTTGTTACCGCCATCGTTTGCGGTTCGGTATTTCCACAAAAAGGCTGATAAGTGAAATTATTAAAATCAACGTCTTTAATATCGGTTTGAGCCGCTGCCGATCCGATAAAGGCGATATTCAAAAACAACAGTATTTGTAAAGTTTTTTTCATTAAAATCTTTCTCCTGAAACTCTTATTAACGACATTTATGTATTTGGTTTATTAAAATATACGCCCGCCAAATATCCATCGTAACTTTTAAGTCGAAACGTATTTTATCCGAATGCAGAATAAATATAAACAGCTGATATTTAGATAAAATCTTAAAATGCAAGAAATTACAGAAAAACTTTAACACAATATCGGTTAAAAAATAATATTAAAATTAATCTGCGGATTTTCCTATTCCGAAAAGCGGCTGACCGGACATTTTTCCGGTCATTTTTTCGCCGTCAAAAACGATCTCGCCATTGACGATAACGGCTGTGAAACCATCCGAGTATTGGTGCGGGTTTTCAAACGTCGCTTTGTCGGAAATCGTATTTTCGTCGAAAATCAAGAGATCGGCGGCAAATCCTTCACGAATCAAACCGCGATCTTTCAGGTTAAATGTCTGAGCCGGAAGAGAAGTCATCTTTCTAATTGCATCTTCGAGAGAGATAATTTTCAATTCCCGCACGTATCTCGACAGAATCCGCGTATTATTTCCGTAACCTCTCGGATGCGGCATTCCCTCGCCGAATTTTCTAACACCGCTGTCGGACGCGAACATCGTAAAAGGCTGGCGCATAATTATTTGCACGTCTTCTTCGCTCATCACGCGGTAAACCATTCCCGCACCGCCTTTTTCATACATCTCGAAAATTTGTTCGATCTGCGCGTCGAGATTCTTTTTGCCGCGCGTCAACTGCGTGATTTCGGCAATGTTTTTGCCGTTAAATTCGGGATTCGGCGCGTAATTTGCGACATATGCAAATGAATAATCCTTGAAATTTTTCGTTTTCAAATCCTTTTTCATTTCCTCGACTATTTTCTTGCGCGTGTTTGTATCGGCGAGCCGTTTTCTGCCTTCGTCGCGTCCTCCGGCAACCGCCCACGAAGGCATTCTGATATCGAGCGAGGTTGAAGAAGCCGCATATGCGTATTGATCGATCGTAACTTGCAATCCGCGTTTTCGCGCATCTTCAATTAAACCGACGGTTGTCGGCGATGCGCCCCAGAGTGCTTTGCTGGAGATTTTGAAATGCGAGATTTCGACCGGCATTTTTGCCTGTTCGCCGATATTTATTGCTTCTTTGATCGCTTCGACGACCTTTGTGCCTTCGTCGCGGATATGGCTGGCGTAAACGCCTCTGTATTGAGCGGCGATTTTGGCAAGTTCGACGACTTCCGATGTTTCGGAAAATGTTCCCGGAACATAAATCAACCCGGTCGAAAATCCGACTGCGCCGTCCTTCATCGCCTGCTCGACGATTTCGTTCATTTTCGCTTGTTCAACGGCGGTCGGCGCGCGATTATCCGTACCCATCGCTTTCGAGCGCACTGAATTATGTCCGATCAGGGTTGAAAGATTAACAGCCAGCGGAGTTTCTTTGATGCGTCCGAGAAATTCTCTGACATCGGTCGTCGAACCGCCGCAATTTCCTGTAACGAGCGATGTTACGCCCATTCGGATAAAATTTTCCGCCGCCGGATTATTGTAAATTCCCTCGGCGTGCGCGTGTACGTCAATAAATCCCGGCGCAACAATTTTGTCCTGCGCATCAATCGTTTGTTTGGCTTTGGAAAAATCGAAATATCCGATTTTGACGAT
>CAYUGW010000682.1:0-2521 GCA_964444245.1 uncultured Blastocatellaceae bacterium
AACAATCGGGCGCAACGGCGCGGCGGAGCTGGCGGACGGAACGCTCGTAAAATTTGCCGAATTTCGCGGAAATTTCAGCATCGGCAGAGAAAATCCGAACGAAGACACGAGCCATTATCCGAATCCGGGTGCGATTCTGCAGGTTACGGTGCCGAATGGAACGGCGCAAACCGCGTATGCTTTCGGCGAACAGATGAAAGATCTTCCGGTCGCTAAAAACCCGGTCGCGGGCTACACATATCAATTGATTGATTTTGAAAAAGTGTCCGAACAGCACATTCTCGCCGTTCAATACGATCCGGGTGCGACGGTCGTCTATGTCGGTTTTCTGCTTTTGTCGCTGACGCTGATCGCCGTTTTTTTATTTTCGCACCAGAGAGTCTGGACGGCGATTGAAGAAACTTCGGAAAATAAATTTGAAATTGTAACGGGCGGCAATACAAATCGCAATCAAACCGGATTTAATGACAAATTTAAGAGTTTTGTCAAAAATTTGCGCGGGCAAAAATAATTTCAGATTTCATATTTCAGATTTCAAATTAAGAGCGTTTTTTGATAATCGCCAAGCTTGAAAATGTTAAGAAATTTAAAAATCGCTCTAATAAGTTTATGAAATCTGAAATCTGAAATCTGAAATCTGGAATATGAAATATGAAATCTGAAATTTTGAATCAACCTGTTTTAGCATCGGAAGAAACCGGCGAACAAAATAAAAGCGTCTCAAACTGGCGTTCGTATATTCCGTTCGCGCTGGCGATTTTCGGTTCGATTGCTCTGCTTTTGCTGAGAATCAATATCGGCGGCGAGCGTTTTATTTCCGACAGCGCATTGATGATGCTCGCGCTCGCGTCCTATTGCATCGCTGCCGTATTTTATCTGACGAATCTTTACGCGCCGTCGAATATTGCCGAACGTCTCGGATTGTGGGGCGCAACGCTCGGCGTTTTTTTCAATCTTTCGAGTTGGCTGATTCGCTGGGTTTCGGCGTTTGACCGCGAAGTTGCGATTTTAAACGCGCAGGGCTACGGTGCGGCGGAAATGCCGTGGATTTTCAGATATGTTCCGTTTGCCAATCTTTACGATATGAGTCTGGCTTTTGCGTTCGGTGCGGGCGTTACGACTCTTCTGGTCATTCGCCGCGAGCAATTTAAGCTGATCGCCACGCTTGCGCTTCCGCTTGCCGCGCTGATTCTGGTTTTGGCAAGATTTATCGGTTCCGAGTTTATAGATTTGCCGCCGGTTCTCGATTCCTACTGGCGACCGATTCATGTCGGAATCGCTTCGATCAGCTACGGAGTCGCGCTCGTCTGTTTCGCGGTCGCCGTTCTTTATTTATTGAAAGACAAATTAAAGGTCGAAGCGATGGGGATTTGGACGAGTATTTTCGCTTTTTCCGTTTTTGCGACGATCAGCAAATTCAGCGTTTTTTCCATCAGCACATTCGGAACATACACGGCTTCGACCTTTGTCGGAACTTCGCGCCAATCTCTGGCTTTGCGTGCCGATATTCCATACGTCGGCTGGCTTCTGGTCGGCGCAACCGTTCTGCTCGCGGGCGCAAGTATTGCTTACTGGATTTATCTCTCGAAAGACGACGAACAGGCAAAAAACATCGGACGGCGTTTAATGCAACTGGCTTTAATCGTTCAAGGCGCAGGGATTGCGGTGCTTGTTTATCAAATTAAAAATATTGAAAATGTCATAAATTATATCAGCACCGCACAATACGAGCGGTTTGCCGTCTGGATGCTTCAGCAGCAGGAAGTGCCGCAGCAGCAGATCAATCAGATCGGTGCGCCGCAGCTTTACGACATTGCCAATCAATGGATCGGGCAAAATGCCGCCCAGCTTCATTTGAGCCTGAATGCCAATCCGGTCGAGCTTGCCGCGCTGATTACGGCGTTCACCGGAACATTTTTTATCGTATTGTTCAGTTTTAAGACCGAAAAAGTACGCGCCGCTCTGCCGTCGGCGGAAACTCTGGACGGCTTGATGTATAAACTCGCCGGCGTTGCTTTTGCGGGGTTGGCTCTGCTTTTAATCACCGGCGCGGTCTGGGCAAACGAATCCTGGGGACGTTACTGGGGTTGGGACGCTAAAGAAGTCGGCGCATTGGTTGCGTGGCTGACATATGCGGCGTTTTTGCATTCGAGAATCGCCTACGGCTGGAAAGGACGCCGTTCGGCTTATTTTGCCATTATCGCGTTTTTATTCGTCATTTTTACATATTTAGGCGTAAGCTATCTGCTTCCGGGCTTGCATTCTTACGCATAGAAAAAAGTGGTCAGTAGTCAAAAATGACAAAATCGACAAAGTACAAAGGACTACTGACCACCGACTACTGAAAATATATGAACAAAGAAAACTTTCTTTTCACCATCATCGGATTACTTTTAGGCTGTATTATCGGATTTATGTTTGCCAATTCGATCAATCAGAGCGCGGTCAAACCGACGGCTGCGCCGGGAATGGATGCAAATTCCGCGATTCCGCCGGGGCATCCGGCAATCGGCGATCCGGG
>CAYUGW010000683.1:0-2515 GCA_964444245.1 uncultured Blastocatellaceae bacterium
TTTACAGTTGATAAATCTGTAAAACAGTTAATAGCTGATAGTTAATAGTGAATAGTTTCAGATATACAATGCTTTGACTAAAGACTTAAGACTCAATACTTTTGACTTCTTGCTTACTTATTCTTCCTCGTCTTCGAGTGCCTCGCTTGCTTCCTGATGAATTTCGCCGACTCCGGCATTGAATTTACCTTCGGTAATCGCGCCCGGATCGCCGGTCAGCATTCCGCCGATGATTTCCAGATCGCCTAAAATTTCCTGTCCGATGCCTTTCCAATTTTCTTCCTTCGCGGTTTCTTCATCCAGTTTATTTTTGTCCGTCATTTGTTTTAAAACTCCTTTTAAGTTGTTATTGCGCCAAGATTTCCCCGATTTCGGGCAAATCAAACATTGCAAATCGAAAATCGAAAATCTATTTTTGTATGTTTGATTTTAACATAAACTTAAGGGCAAAACCTCGAACGCCTTTGCGATAAATCTCTTTTCAACTAAAATCTTTTATTAGATGAAAATTTTTCTACTTTTAATTTTGCTCTGCTTTTTCGCTGTTTCAATTTCGGCGCAGGAAAAGTGCGAACTGAGCGTAAATGCCGCGCCGACGCTGTTTAACTTAAAACTCGGAATGAACGGCGCACAGGCAAAACGCGCCGCCCAAAACAGATTAAATATCAAAAACATTAAAACCGGTACATTTTTTCAAAATTTTATAAAGAATTCCCCGCCGCCGAATTTAAGCGGAATTCGCGCCGTTTATCTCAGATTTTTCGATTCAAAACTCTATCAAATCGAGATTTTTTACGCGAATGAAAACGCAAATTTAGAAAATTTCGTCCGTGATTTTTCCGCAAAGGAAAATCTACCATTTGAATTTTGGAAGATCGAATACGGAATCGCCGCATTAGATTGCAGCGGATTTTCAGTTAAAGCCGATAATTTCTTAAACCCGCGCATTGAATTGACCGATGAATTAATCAACGCGGAGTTTGAAAAAACTCAGGAGAAAAAGTGAAAAAGTGTAAAGGTTTAAAAGTGAAAAAGTTTGAATTAATCTTCAACTTACTTTTTCACTTTTTCACTCTTTCACTTTTTCACTTTTTACCTTTCAGCCGGAACGAGCCGCAGAATCCTATCGTCCGTCTTTGCCGCGTTGCCGCGACCGTCGCGGTTTGAGGTGGAAAAATAGATAAATCCTTCGGGCGAGGCGGCGACTTCTCTGATGCGTCCGTATTGTTTTTTCAAAAGAATTTCCTGCGCCGTGATTTTTCTGCCGTCGATAACCAATCGGACAATCGCTTCGCCTTTTAACGCGCCGAAAAACAGATTTCCTTTGAACTCCGGAAACGCTTCGCCGCGATAAAACATCGCGCTTGCCGGCGCGAGTGCGGGAGAATATTCGACGAGCGGCGTTTCCATTCCTTCTTTTTCCATCAAATGGCTGATTTTCGCCCAGCCGTAATTTTTGCCGCGCTCGACGATATTGACTTCATCGCCGCCCGAACGCTTTTTAAACCACGAAACGCCGTCAATCAAGCTCGGTCCGTGTTCGGTCTGAAACATCAGATTCGTTTCGGGCTGCCAGGCAATTCCTTGCGCGTTGCGGTGTCCGTAACTCCAGATTTCGCCGCGTGCGCCTTTTTGACCGACAAAAGGATTGTCTTCGGGAATTGTGCCGTCGTCATTGAGCCGCAGAGTTTTTCCATTTAACGACGATAGATCCTGCGCGAGTTTTTGCCTTGTCGCGTCGCCCGTCGTAATATAGAGTTTTTTATCAACCGGACCGAAACTCAGGCGCATTCCGGCGTGATATTTGGCGGCGGAAATTCCTTCAATAATCGTTTTCGGCTCGATCAGATTTTCGCCCGTTTCCTTATACCGCACGACGCGCACCTTTTTGCCGTCGTTCGTATCGTAAACATAAGCAAAATAAAGCAGTTTGTTGTCCGCAAAATCCGGGTGCAGAGTCATTCCCATCAAGCCCGTTTCGCCGTCGAGTTTAACGTCCGAAAATGTAAAAAGCGGTTTTTCGCGCAAGTTTCCGTTTTCGATCACGCGAACTCTGCCCGGTCTTTCGGTAAAAAATATCCGACCGTCCGGCACGAAAACAATTGACCAGACGACTTCCAAATTTTCAGCCACGGTTTCAACCTTAAATTTTGCAGTTTCTTTCGGCAACGGCAAATTATCTCCGCTGCCTGAATTCGTAAAAGGCGCATTCGCACAGGCAATGCTGAACAGCAGAAAAATTGACAGAAAACTTTGAATAAATAAATGTTTTGGCTTCATTTTCAATAAAATACCTTTTTGAATTCATTGGATAAAATTGTCCACAGATGAACACAGATAAACACGGATTTTAAAGATTTAGAAATTATTTATTTCTAAAGATGAACTTCAAAATCAGGTGAAAAATTATCTGTGTCTATCTGTGTTCATCTGTGGATAATTATTTCTTATTTATCTTGATGCCGCAGATTCGCCGAGCGATGCCGTAACTTTTCCCAGGAATTCGTCAACCTTG
>CAYUGW010000684.1:0-2513 GCA_964444245.1 uncultured Blastocatellaceae bacterium
CTCACATCTGCGTCAATCAAACCGCGCACGATCTTCTGACCGAAGCCTTTGAAGTTCACATCTTGCAGGATGCCGTAAGTTCGCGTTTTACGCAGGATAAGGAAACCGCTCTGAGCAAAATGCAGATGAACGGCGTTGTTCCTTCGTGCGTCGAAATGGCTCTTTTTGAATTGATGCGCGACGCAAAACACGAGCAGTTTAAGGAAATTCAAAACTTGATCAAATAAAAATCGGTCTAGCGAACGGTAGTGAGCAGTTTACTCTTCGCTCAGCTCGATTTTTTAAACTTAATGTTGATCTTAGGAAAGATTGATACAAATATACTTGCCTATATTTAAACGCGCTCACTACCGTTCGCTATACCGATTTGAAGAAAAACTAATAAAAACTTAACATAAAACATTCACGAAAATTGTTATGGAAATCTTAGCAACTCTAAATCCCCAACAGCGCAAAGCCGTCGAACAAACCGAGGGCGCATTGCTTATTTTAGCCGGCGCGGGTTCGGGCAAAACGCGCGTAATAACGGTCAGAATCGCGTATTTGATCGCCGAAAAAGGCGTTGCGCCGTATAATATTTTAGCCGTAACCTTTACCAATAAAGCCGCCGGAGAAATGCGCGAGCGCGTGGGCGAACTGCTGCGCGGGCAAAAGCTTCAATCTTCGCCGCTGATCGCGACATTTCACAGCCTTTGCGTCCGAATTTTGCGGCAAGACATTGTTGCATTGGAAGAAGGCTACTCAAAATCCTTTACGATTTACGATACGGACGATTCACAAAAAGTAATCCGCGCCTGCATTAAAGATTTGGGTTTAGACCCTAAACAGCTTTCGCCAAATGTTGTCAAAAATGCGATAAGTTCGGCAAAAAACGGCGGAATTGATGTTGAATTGTATTCTGAGCGAGTTGAATACGGAGATGAAAGAAAAGCGGCAATTGCCCGCATTTATAAAATGTATGAAGACCGTTTGAACAATGCCAACGCGCTTGATTTTGACGATCTGCTGATAAAAACAGTCCGGCTTTTGAGTTCCGTACCAAAAGTCCGCGAAAAATATAATGATAAATTCAAATATATTCTGGTTGATGAATATCAGGACACAAATCCTTTGCAATTTGCTTTAATTCAACATTTAACTGAAAAACAAAAAAATATTTGCGTCGTCGGCGACGATGCACAGAGCATATACGGTTTCAGGCAGGCAGATATTCGGAATATTTTAGAATTTGAAGATCATTATCCAGACGCAAAAGTTATTTTACTCGAACAGAATTATCGTTCAACACAAACAATTCTAGATGTTGCAGATTCTATCATCAGCAAAAATCTCGGGCGAAAAGAAAAAAAACTCTGGACGGACAAAAAAGAAGGAAAAAATATTCAGTATTTTCAGGCGATTGATGGCGATCAGGAAGCGAAATTCGTCGCTTCGAAAATCTACGATCATCAGCGAATGAATCGCCGCGACAAAATTGCTATTCTTTATCGAACAAACGCTCAATCGCGCGTTTTTGAAGAATCTCTCAGAAAAATGCGAATTGATTACAACATCGTCGGCGGCTTTTCGTTTTACGAACGCGCTGAAATCAAAGATGTTATCGCTTATTTAAAACTCGCGCTCAATCCGTTTGACGATATTGCGTTTCTGCGCGTTATCAATACGCCGACGCGCGGATTTGGCAAAACTTCGCTCGACGAATTGCAGTTTCGCGCCAAGGATTTCGGCGTTTCGCTCTGGGAAGCGATTGCGATAATAACGGACGAAAAATACGCGCATCCATTGAATTTAACGCCGAAAGCGAAGGAATCGCTTCTTAAATTTAAAAAAGTTATCGAAAATCTGGCGGAAAAAGTCAGTGATTCATCGCAATCGGACAAACCCGTAACCGATGTGGTCGTTTCGGCGATTGAAGATACGGGTTATGCCAATATGCTGCGGACGGAAAATTCTGACGAATCCGCCGGACGGCTGGAAAATCTGGAGGAATTGGTCAATGCGGCGGTCGAATACGATTCTCAGGAAGCCGAAGGTCTTCGGGATTTTATAGATCACGCCGCGCTTTCTTCCGATACGGACAAATTCGACCGCAACGCCGCCGTCACGATGATGACCGTTCACGCGGCAAAAGGCTTGGAATTTCCGGTTGTTTTCATCGTCGGACTCGAAGACGGGATTTTCCCGCACGCGCGAAGCATTAATGATCCGAAGGAACTCGAAGAAGAACGCCGTCTGGCGTATGTCGCGATCACGCGCGCGGAAAAGGTTCTGTATATCACGCATTCGACGCGCCGCCGCGTGTACGGCGCGGAAATGACCGCCGAACCTTCGCAGTTTTTAAATGAACTGCCGCTCGATCTGATCGAAGATATGACGCGCGGTTCGAGCTGGCTGTCATTTGCGAAAAGCAACGCCCAACAGGACAATAAATATATTGCCAAAGCCTTAAAAGGCGAACGTGAGGAAGAACCGAAAGCGCGTTCGACCTATCAGGGAAAAACCTACAACAGCGC
>CAYUGW010000685.1:0-2512 GCA_964444245.1 uncultured Blastocatellaceae bacterium
TAAGCTCCTGTTCCGAGTTCCTTATCGCCGATTTTTATCGGTGAATCGGTGATAAAAAATCCTTCATAAACGCCGCTGATTTCGGTCGAATAACCCGATGTATCAACCAAACCGGCGAGAATATAACGATCTTTACCGATCATTGCCGCCGCCGCGTTTCGCATCTGCGTTTCCGCGCTTTGTCCGGCAAAATAGAAACCAGCCGGAACAATTCTTTTCAATTCATCACCCGTTAAAACTTTCGGTGCAACTTTTGTTTGAGCCGCCGTTATTAGAGTCAATGCAAACAGTATCGAAAGCAGCCAAAAGGAATAAAAAACAACTTTTTTTGTAAAAATCATAACTATTTCTCCACACAGAATTTTCCGCCGAAAATGTTTGTTAAAATTTGGAATAGATTACTTTATAACAGAATTTTAACGAGTTTGAAAAATTGCTATTGTATAAAAAAAGCATACAATCAGCCGGAGTAAGTTCGATCATAGAACAAATTTCAAAAAAGAATATTTTATAAAACTTCCGATAAACAGGCTTTATCAAATCAAAAACGGCTGAAAAAAAGCGTTCAAAAATGTGCCGAAAACACAAAACATCAAATTTTTTCTTGAAGTATTTGAAAGGATAAAATAGAATGTATCATCAGCTTTTCAAACAAATCTATTCTTTAGGAAAAAAAACAAGATGAAAATTAAGGCTCTAATTCTAACATTAGCGTTTATCTTTAACACCTTTTGCCTGCCACTACAACAAAGTTTCGCGCAGACAAACGCCGATTTTCCCGACAGTCAGGTTTATTTTCAAAAAACGATTCAAAGACCGCCGCTGCGAGATCGTTCGCGCGAAATTGAAGCGTTATTGAAAAAAATGACCGTCGAAGAAAAAGTCGGACAAATGACGCAATTGACGATGGGAATGTTCGTTTCCGGCAAAGATCAGGACGTGCAGATTGACCGGGAAAAATTGGATAAAGCCGTCGGAAAATACGGTGTCGGTTCATTCTTAAACGTCAGCGATCAGGCATTAAGCGTTGATAAATGGCACGAATTGATCGGCGGGATTCAAGATGCTTCGATGAAAACACGTCTGAAAATTCCGAATCTTTACGGCATCGATTCGATTCACGGCGCAAATTACGTCCGCGATGCGACGCTTTTTCCGCAGGAAATCGGAATGGCGGCAACCTGGAATCCGCTTTTGATGGAGAGAGCCGCAGAAATTACCGCGATGGAAACGCGCGCGGCGGCGATTCCGTGGAGTTTTTCGCCCGTTTTGGATGTCGGTCGCAGTCCGCTCTGGGCGCGTTTTTGGGAAACTTTCGGCGAAGATCCGTATCTTGCAAGTGTGATGGGCGTGGCATTTGTGCGCGGTTTGGAAGGCGATGATGTGAGCGACGATAAAAGAGTCGCGTCGAGCCTGAAACATTATGTCGGTTACAGTTTTCCGCTTACGGGGCGCGACCGAACTCCGGCTTGGATTCCCGATAATTATATGCGCGAATATTTCCTGCCGCCGTTTGAAGCCGCCACCCGAGCCGGTGCGCGAACGGTGATGGTCAATTCGGCGGAAGTCAACGGCGTTCCCGGACATATCAATAAATATCTTTTAACCGATGTGTTAAAAAACGAGTATAAATTCGACGGTATAATCGTTTCCGATTGGGAAGATATTAAGAAACTCGTAACTTTCTGGAAGGTTGCGAAAGACGAAAAAGAAGCGACGCGAATGGCGATTATGGCTGGAATCGATATGTCTATGGTTCCGCTCGATTACAGTTTCGCCGATCTTCTGATTGAACTCGTTAAAGAGAAAAAAGTTCCGATGACGAGAATTGACGATGCCGTCCGGCGGATTTTAAGGGTTAAATATCAGCTCGGACTTTTTGAAAATCCGATGCCGAACCCGGCGGTTAAAAACAATTTCGGCAAACCGGAATATGCACAGGTCAGCCTCGAAGCGGCGCGTGAATCTCTGACGCTTTTGAGAAATGAGAAAAACACTCTGCCGCTGGCGAAAAACAAAAAAGTTCTCGTTACGGGTCCGACGGCAGATTCTCTGATTTCGCTAAATAACGGCTGGACTTGGGTTTGGCAAGGCTCCGAACCGTCGCTTTATCCGAAAGATAAAATGACGATTCAGCAGGCGATTAAAGCCAAAGTCGGCGAAAAGAATTTCAAATTCGTGCAAGGAACACGCATTACAAGACCGCCGAATTCGCCTTCAAATTCAACGCCGACCGATATTGATGAAGAAGTTGATATTAAAAAAGCGGTTGATGAAGCGAAGGATTCGGATGTCGTCGTTTTATGTCTCGGCGAAGGTTCATACACGGAAACGCCCGGAAATATTACGGATTTGACCTTGCCCGAAGTGCAGTTAAAACTTGCTGAAGCGATCATTGCGACCGGAAAACCTGTCGTCGTCGTAATGGCGCAGGGGCGTCCGCGAATTATCAGCCGAATTGCGGAACGCGTTCCGGCGATTCTGCTCGCGCTTAATCCGTCGAGCGAAGGCG
>CAYUGW010000686.1:0-2512 GCA_964444245.1 uncultured Blastocatellaceae bacterium
GGGGTAATTTCTGCCATTGTCAGTTGTTATTACAGATGTAGTATTTCCCATCTTCAGAAAGTGAAAATCCATTGCATAAATCATATAAATTCTTTGTGCCTGCACTATTTTTATAAGGCTCGCCATAACCGAATTTCTGCCATTCCCGATGAGCCAACTCAGTTCCGTTATCGGCTTCTACCTCTGTAAAATAGAGATTGAAAAGATAAAAACTTGATTTTTTTGTCTCTTTGTCATTACGCAAAACAATCACCAAGTCCTTAAATTCAGGTTGAAAGCGTTTTTTGTTTTTCAAGGCATCTTGAATCGTGTCGTCGGTTTCCAGTTGAACCGCCCAAGGCTTATCTTTTAGTCTATCGGCACTTATTTGTTTCCAATTACTTATCCCGTATCCGCTTGCCAATATCATTGCCGCGATACAAAGCATAAAAAATAAAATCATAAAAATTCCAATGAGACCATATGCAATCGTGATAACTTCGTTGCGTTTTAGATAGAGATAAACTAAACCGAAAAGGAGAAAAGCCCCGATAGCAATTCCCGCAATTCCGCCTTGAAATGCGTATGTTTTTAATAAATCAACCAATCCTTTAATTATTGTTTCCATTAATTTAGTCTCCTTTACTCAGTTACTCAGTGTGTTCATAATTTTTTGTATTCGTGACAATTTTTATTAAGATATTCGTCGAGAGTGCAAGAACTTTTGACTTCCAAATAATTTTCTTCGGGTTTTTCAACCGGGCATTCAGGCTTTAAAATTGGAGGATTTGGCGGAATGTTAAATTCAGTTAATCCATATTCGCAACCGCTTCCGTAATACCAATCACAGGTATAACCCAAAGCTGTAAAAACGGATGTGTCGCCCCACTTACCCAAAAAAAAGTTACTTGTTTCGCAATTTTTCGGTATTATTGACGGGCGGATGACTTTGCTGCCTGCAATTTTTATTTCGACGATACATTTTGAATTGTCGCTCGGAGACAGACCGAGCAGTTTTTTCAAACGATTAGCATTACCGATCCTTGTAAATTCATCTTTTTTGGTTTGATACACTTCTTCAAATTCAGTTGGCAAAAAAATCCAAATCCCGCCTTTTTGAAAATTGTCCAACTCCGCTTTTGTGAAAGTGCAACTGCCGTCTTTTGCGCTTCTGGAAAAATTAAGAAAAATCGCATCACCATCTGAAATAACTTTTAACGGACGTTTTTCACCCGGCGTTATTTCCAAAGCATCCTTTTGTGCTTTTAAATACTTCACGCCGTCAGGCAATTGATAATTTTCATTAGCGCAATCGCATTTACTTTTTGGTAAATCTTGCGCGTTGGCTAAGTTCGTCAATAAAAGTAACCCGATTACTAAAAATAACTTTTTCATAATTTTCTCCTAATTTACAGACTGTTTTTTTGCTTCTTCTAATAATTCTTCTAAAAACTTTGGTAATTTACAGTGATTGCATTGACTGTCATCCGAAGGAGTGTAATACCAAAATCCGCCGGCTTTTCTAAATTCGGTAAGGCGTGATTTCGCTTCTTTGATTTTCTTGGGTGGTTTCACTTTTTTATCTTTTTCATCTGCCGCATCGCCTTGAACGGAAAGCCAACGCCAATTCGGAATTTGCATCCCTTCACAAACAGGAATCGGTTCATACCATTTGTTTTCGACGGAAACGATGTCTGCATAATCGAACATTCGACAAACTTTTTCCGCTGAAACTCCCGGATTTACGATGACTAACTTACTCTGACCGTTTTTATGAACATAGTCGGCAAATCTTCTGTAAAGAGCATTGTCGGAATCATTTTGAGGTTCGGAAGTTTGGTCAAAAAATATGCCGTCATATCCCAAAGCCAAAACCCCGTCAATCTGTTTTTCAATATATTCCGGCGGGAGAGGTTCATTCGGTTTCAAACCTTTTTGCACACAGATCAAAGTCGGATCATCATTGCATCTCATCGGAACATAATAAAGTGTTTTTATTCCGGTCTTGTTCGGTGTGATTGCCTCCGCTTTTTCGCAATCTGTCGGACTTTGTCCGTTTAAGACACAACGAACTTGGGCGGCTTTTTTGCTGTAGAGAGATTCGCCTTTACGTTCAGCAAAATTTCCGACGATTACGAAATTTGGATTCGCCTTTCGGATTCGCTCAAAATCGTTCGGATTTGCACCGTAATAAAGGACAAAAGCTCCATTTCCCGAAGGCAAATAAGGCGTAAAGGTTTGCTTTTGTAAATTCGCATTGTTGCTCGCCAAATTCGCATTTGCATCGTTATCAAAATTTATCGGTGCGATAAGCGGTGCGGGATTTTCTTCATTGCAATTGCTTTGCAGAAAAAAAGAAAGGCAAACCGCAGCCAAAAATATCGGGCGAATGAACACGGCGAAGAGAAATGTCGGCATTTTGTTTAGTCCTCCAAATTTTTACTTTTCCGTTTCAACCAAATAAGTCAGATCGGCTGTTTCTTTGCGAATTGATATTTTTTCCGTATCAACATCACAAGTTTTTAATAATTCT
>CAYUGW010000687.1:0-2510 GCA_964444245.1 uncultured Blastocatellaceae bacterium
CAAGCATTAGCATTCTCAAAACCAAACAAAATAACGATAAAAAAAATCGTCAACCAAAAAAATCTCGTCTTCATATTTTCTCCAATTTATCGCTTAGGTTAGCTTCAAAAGCGGAAAGGTTGCTTGATTGCTACGAATTATTTATTTCAGTCAGCTTTACCCGGTTTTATAATTTTTCACCCTGATAAACTTTTTATGCAAAAATTCGCCTATTTTTCTTTTTCAATCCCGTCTGCTTTTTTTCGCCGTCGTTTACTTCTTTTTCTTTCCTTTTTTTCTACTCAGCAATTTTTCTAAACTTGCCGGAAGTTTCTCTAAAAGTTCCGCCCTTAGGATACGATTTTTAATTTCTTCATATTCGGCTTCGTCTATTTCTATAAAATCGAAATTTTCTTCGGCTTGCCGCATTTGACCGAGCCAGCTTCGTGCGCCGTCAAAGAGTTTTTGCTCGATGCAGATTTCAATTTGCAGTTTCGACCAGAGTTTGAATTCATCAATATGCCATTGTTCGCGGTCTTGCAGACTTTCGGCGATTTCCTTCGCTTTTTCGAGATTGCCGTCGTTTAATTCGAGTCTGGCGAGCGTAACGGCGGAAAAGAAATAATCGGGAAATCGTCTGTGAAGTTCTTCGGTTTCCTTTTTCCTGTCGAACTTTTCGCCTTTTCTTTCCCGTGTCATCATTAAATTATTCAGCAAAACCGGATGATCCGGCTCGATTTCCAAAGCCCGTTTGAAAGATTGTTCGGCAAGGTCATTATTTTCTTTATGGGTTGCATGTATTCCCTCGGCAAGCAATTCTTTGGCTTCCGGTTTCATCGGATAATTTTTTTCATAAACCGGCTCGAGCGTGATATTAAAACCCATCAGATTGACATCAATCCATTTGCCTTTGATCCACATTCGGCAGCTTTTCGGGATTGCTTTGAGAACAGACAAAGCCAGTGCCGCCCGATTACGGATTTTATCCGAACCTTTCTGACCGAGAGCAAAATCTCTGATAATGTCCAGAATTTGCGGATGCTCCGACCATTCGGCAAGTTTTATCATAAATTCTTTTGCCGAAAGACTGCTGCGCTCCAAAATCATCGGCAAAACCGACGGAAATTGCGGATTTTTTTCCATAAACGCTTTGACTTTCTTTTTCAGAGTTTCATCAAAATCATCGTCCGTTATTTCTTCGGAAATATCTATCAAATCCTTCACATACGCCGCCGGAAGCCAGTAATTCAGATCAAACGCAATCATATCCCGATTATAAACCGGAAGATCGAGCTGACTTAAATTTTCCTCCGCCGTTTCGGAATCGTCATCAAAAGCTTCTTCCCAAAGTTTTTCGGCTTTCTTTTCTTTGCCGAGTTGATAAAAAGAAAATGCCGCCAGATTTTTGATAAAGCCTTCCTGATTAAATGTAATTTTCTTTTTTGCGGCTTTTTTATAAACTTCGACCAGCGATTCGTCATCGCCCAAATATGCAAAAGTCTCGATTTTTTTGTCGTAAATGTCGGGAACATTGCGCTCGACCTCGAGCAGACGTTCGGCAAACGCCCGGGCTTCGCCCCATTTGCCGATAAAAGCCGAATAACGTGCGGCATTTCCCAAAGCGTGGTAATTTTCAGGCTGTTTTTCTAAAGTGAGTTCGGCGGTTTCCAACGCTTTTTCAACATTGCCGCTCATAAAATAAACCAGACTCAGATTATTATACGGGGCAATAAAATCGGGAGCTTTTTTAATCGCTTCTTCGGCGGTTTTGATCGCTTTTTCAAACTCGCTGTGGTGCATATAAAGCTGAATTCTGTCGTGAAGCACGGCGATTTTGAAGCCTTCGTCATCAACCGGAATTTTATAGGCAGTCAATAATCCGGTTATCTCTTTTTCTAAAACCTCAACACTTTCGAGCGCAAATTTCGTCCGGCTGTCAAAAGGAAAACGGCGGGCAAATTCCCGAAAAGCCCGCATTGCCAGCGACGGATACATATCCATCGCGTAAACAACCGCCAGATTATACCAGACATCCGCGTCATTAGGCTGAAAATGAACCAATTTGGCAAACGCTCTCTGCATGACGATTGTCGAACTTAACTGGCTTCCGGCATAGCCGTACATTTCCCAGAAACGCTCTTCATTCGGATATTTTTTGACCGCTTCGTGCAAAAGCGAAAGTGCTTCCGCAAAATCATCATCGTCAAGCATTTCCGCGATTTGCGTCATCAACTTCTGCTTTTCCTTTTTCGCCGAAAATCCGAAAATGCTGTTCTTTACTCTTATTTTTTTTCCCATAATTATAATCTCCGCATTTACTGAATGCAGTCTAAAATTTTATCGTAATTGATCTGAGCGGGTAAGCAAAAGTAATCCGTTTTTTTTGATTTTAATAGATCAGGCGATGCGCCTTGAGTAATTTCAATTACTTAAAAAAGATTTCCACTTTTGCCTTTTGCCTTTTTACTTTTGCCTTACTTCTTACTTACCGTTTCCTTTCCTCTTTCTCTTTTATTAACGAAATGATCCAA
>CAYUGW010000688.1:0-2503 GCA_964444245.1 uncultured Blastocatellaceae bacterium
TGGATTTTAGGCGGTAAAGTAGATTGCAGAAATCTATGCACTATTCCGATGGGTTCTTGCGCTGATTCCACAACAGAAATGCTAGTTGATTTATTTGCTTATCCGGGCATCGGACTGATTTTTTTGGCTTTTATTCTTCCCTTAATAATTTACAAACGCCATCGTCCGGTTTATCAAACTAAGTTTTTGAGCTAAATTATCCGAACAAAATTTGATAGAATATCGTAAGTAAAAACAAATGAAGCCAAAGAAATTCGATACAAATCCGCTTGATCCCGATTTTCCCGAAAAGGTGCGGGAAGCTAAAACCGCGACGCTGCCGACTTCCAATCAAAACAACGGACAGACGCGCAAATTTGCTCCGGCGGTTGAAACGGAAGAGCAAACGCGAAAATTCAGCGACGCGGAATTTAATTCCTATCAAACAAGCTTCGGACAGGAAGAAAATTATCCGGCTCATTATCAAACCGCCAAACTTTACGATAAAACTTCGACCGGCGATAATTCGCGCAAAGTCGCCAAAGTCGGTATGCCGGAAAACATTCTGGTTGCCTTGCCGTATATTCCGCTTTTTGTCGGTTTGGTCGCCGGAGTTTTGGAATTGATTTTTGTTCCGAAAAGCGAGGCAAAAGTGCGTTTCCACGCCGCGCAAGGTCTTGCCGCGCATCTCGGAATTTTGATTGTTACGACAATACTGGGAATTGTTGAGGGTTTCGGATTCGGGCTGGCGGATCTGGCAAGTGGTATTTTTTCAATTGTTACACTTATAATGCTGTGTATTTTTACCTTCAAAGCGTGGCAGGGCAAACCGATTCACATCGAATCGGTCGAATCGCTGACCAATTGGCTGGAAGAAACCATCAAACCGCAGAAATAATTTTTGGTGATAGAAAATGTATTGTGCAAATTGCGGAAATCAGATAAAACCCGAACTAAATTACTGCAATCGCTGCGGCGGGAAAATCGAAAAGACCGAAAATAATCAAACGGCTTTTCAGAGCATTTCGACCGCCATCGGTTTTGTCGGACTCGGCGGAATGATCGTCATTCTCATATTTGCATTAAAACTCCTCAAAGAAAATGTTGATATTTCGGCGGTCATCGCCATTATCGGAATGTTTCTGGCAACGATTCTGGCGATCATTTATATGACGATTCGCCTGATGCCGCAGTATCTGGATAAATCAAAAACGAGCGAAAAAAGTTTTCCTGATTTCGTGCCGCCGAATTCGCTAAGTTCCGCAAAAACCGCCCAACTCGAAGAACCTAAACAAACCCCGGCAAGCGTATTAGAAAACACGACACGAACGCTTGAAGAAGTTTTTGTGAAAAAAAACTGATTATTTTTTTAACTTGCCTCCAACTTCAGTTTTACCGTTTATACACAAATCTGTAAATGTTAATTTTTGGTTGGAAATTATCTCTTTTGAGTTTTTTTTTAACCTAAAGGTCAATAAACATAGAACTTTCAAAAAGCGAAAAAGTTTTATATAAACGTTAGAACTTTAGTTGGAGACAAGTTATTCGCTAAATTCGATTTTCGTTATATCATCAATTTTTCGCCTCGCTGATTCGCGGATCAATCACCGCACTCAAAACATCAACCAAAAAATTCGATGCCACATAAACAAGCGTCGCAAAAACGATAAAGCCTTGCACGACAGGCAGATCACGCGCCGCGACCGCTTCGACGGCAAACGAGCCGATGCCGTTCCACGAAAAAACCGTTTCGACAATCGCCGCGCCGCCGAGCAATGATCCGATGCCGATGCCGATCACCGTCAAAAATGGCAAAAACGCATTCGGCAGCGCATACCGCCACAAAACGCGCCAGCGCGTCGCGCCGCGCGCCTTCGCCATAAAAGAATATTCCGCCGACATTTTTTCGAGCAGATTGGCACGCAAAATCTGCGTCCAATCGAGCGCACGCGCGATTCCCAGACAAATCGCCGGAAGCCAAACATCCGACAAAGAAGTCGAAGAAATAACTTTTCCGATGCCGAAACCGACGACGATAAATTGCAGCAGAAAAAGTCCGAGCAGAAACGACGGAATCGCCGCTCCGGTTTGAGTTAAAAATTTAATCAAATGATCGGGAAATTTATCCGCGAAATAAACGCTTGTCAGGCTCAAAACAAGCGAAAAGGAAATCGCCAAAACGAGCGAAATGCTTGCCAACAAAACGGTTGCGGGAATTCTGCTGCCGATCTCGGCGGAAACCGATCTGCCGTTTTTATACGAATTTGAAAAATCGCCGCGAACCGCTTTTGCAAGCCAATCGAAATATTGAACGGTTAAGGGGCGGTCTAAATTCAGTTCCGCCCGAACCGCCGCGATTTCCGCCGGAGTCGGATTTTCAACGCCGCGCGACTGCAAAATCCGTTCGGACGGATCGCCCGGCGCTAAGGGAAGCAATGCCCAGATCAAAAGAGACGCGCCGAGCATTGCCAGAATTGCTTGCCCGGCGAGAGTCAGTATTTTTTTGAAAATCGAATTTTTCACT
>CAYUGW010000689.1:0-2483 GCA_964444245.1 uncultured Blastocatellaceae bacterium
GCAATCACTTTCAGTTCGATCGCAATCGGTGTCGGAAGTTTATTTATTTCAACCGTCGTGCGGCACGGCAAATTGTCTTTGAAATATTCGGCGTAAATTCGATTATAAGTTTGAAAATCGTCCTTCATATTCGTCAAAAAAACCGTTACGTCAACGATCTTTTCCCACGATGAACCCGCTTCTTCCAAAATATATCGGACATTCCGAAAAACTGAACGGCATTGTGTTTCGATGTCGTAAGAAACAATTTCGCCGTCCGCGCCGAGTTCGACACCCGGAATTTTTTTCGTTCCTTTTTCACGAGGTCCGACACCCGACAAAAACAAAAGATTCCCGACCCGCCGGGCGTGCGGGTAAAGTCCGACCGGCTCGGGAGCTTTGGATGAGTTGATAATTTCTTCGCTCATAAACTATTGGCGGATAATGGATAATGAAGAACGTGAGAATTCTCATATTATCCATTATCCGCTACTGCTTACTTAATAAAGATATTTCTCACGCTCGAATCGCTGACAATCGGATTACTCAAACTCGTGATTCGAATCCGCACCAGCCGCGTCGGTCTGCCGTAAATATTAACGGTTGCCGAACCGCTGTTCGGCGTGCTGGCGATCAGGGTTTCCCATGTCGTGCTTTCATCGCGCGAAATCTCTATTTTTACGTTTCCGCCGAGATTATCCGAATTCCAATTAATCTGGCGCGCGATATTTCGCGGAATCGTTTCGCCCGCGTTGTAATTCGTCAGCGTCAGGCTCGTTCCGCTGTAACGGTAATTGGCAATCACGTCCGCCGTATTATTGATCGAACGCGCATTATCGCGCTGATTGTTTACCCCGGTCGGCACGCCGTTGAAACCTATCGAAGGATTGGAAAAATACGGACGGCGTGTGCATCCCGAAGTACACGGATTGACATACGACATCACCGTGCGGTAATTTCCGTTAACCCAATGACCGTAACCGTAAAAATAAGACGCGCCCGAACCGTTTTCGGGATTATGCGCACTGCCCATATTATGTCCGAGTTCGTGGGCAAATGTTAAATTTCCGATCGCACAATTTCGCGCCGTAACCGAATATCCGTTGTTTTGATTGCCGACCGGATTGCCCATCAAATAAGCCTGTCCGCATACGCCGGAAATCTCGCCGAGATATGCCACTAAATCGGCTTTGTGCGTTTCGCGCAGGCTTTGGATTACCGCGCTTGTCCGCAAACCTGCCAGATCGGTCGAGCTGCTGACCTCTGTATAGACATATTCCGTCGCGTGTGCCAACCTGAGCCGCTGGCGGATTTTGCTGTTGATATAAGTCGTGTTGGTCGAATCAATCGCTTGTTGGGAAAAGGTTTGCGCCGCGGCATCGCCGCCGAGAACATTTTTCGTCGCCGTCGTATAAACGACCAAAACATCTATCCGGTCGCCCGAATCAACCGCCGCTCCGGCATTTTCGAGTTCCGGTCTTTTCACGCCGCTCTCGCCCTTCGTATCTCCGGCACATTCGGGATAGAGGCTCTGATCGAGTTCGACCAAAATTTGCTTGCCGCCTTTGATCGCCACTTCATAAACGCTGTCCGGCGAATAGATCAATCCGGCAACATAACCGTTTTTGAACGTTAAAACGACATCGCCCGGAATTTTTCCTTCAAAAATCTTTCCGCGCCACGTAAAATCATCCGCGCCGCGCATCTCGAAGCCTTCGGATTTATTGCGAATTGCTTCGTAAGTTTTCCCGTCAAACAGCGGAATCAGCAGACTTTCCGAATTTTCGCGTTCGATCAGATTATTCTGAAAAACGATCTCGCCCTCGCGCACCGAAGCGGGAGAATATTTTTCACTTTCCGCCCGCGCCTGCGGAGTTTCAACCAGACTGAAAAGCGTAACTTGTTTTTGTGCAGAAGTTTTCGGCGAATAAAAAACAATCGAACCGATCACTAAAACTAAAAATAAGCCGAAACAAATACTCGAAAACAACCTTTTATTTTTCATTTTTCGTAAATTTCCTTTTTATGATTATTGCTTGAATCTAAGGGGCATTAAAGCATTATAACACTTGGTTTAATAAATTTTCCAACTTTTTGAATTACTTCTAAAATTCGATAACGACTCTGAAAATTTATCAGATTAAAAAACTTAGAATAAATCTATATGGAAATTCGTTTAAGAAAGGATTTCCCGAATCGAGAAATTGTCTGATCGTCCGCTTTCGCGCCTTCGGTCTGCCGTATTCGTTCAATCCGTAAAATTCGATTGTTTTTTCAGCTCTTTGAACGTCATTTTCCAAACGGTCGGGATTCGGAATGATCTCGCCGGTTTTTGTATCATATTGAAAATAATACTCAAACGAATAATCCGAAATATCGGGCTTTAGGAGTTTTTCATCAAACCTTTCCAATTTCGATTCCTGACATTTTGAGCAGCAATAAAATAAATTTTCCCAAACAAATGCAAAAAGCGGAAATAAAGTTTTCGGTCTGAAATGTTCGAT
>CAYUGW010000690.1:0-2480 GCA_964444245.1 uncultured Blastocatellaceae bacterium
GAAAGATCGAGCAGCAAAACCAGATCAAACGCCGCATCGGTCGTTGAAAAAAAAGAGATTTCCTGTTTCTGACCGTTTTCAAAAAGTTCGAAATCTTCCTTTTGCAGATTCAAATTTTCCGCAGTTTTCGTTGCATCCCGGTTTAACACACGAACATTTAGATTGACGAGTTTGGTTTCAACCCTTAAAACTTCCTCTTCCTGAGTTTCGAGTCCGGGAATCAAATCCGCTTCGCTTTTTGAGACATTTTCAACGGAATTTTGTGCGGATTTCGGCGAAACCGTCGGTCGCGGCATTTTGATAACGGGAGTTTGATAAAAAGTTTCCATTTCCTTGAAAAAAGTGTTCAGCGGCGGCATTTCGTAGATTTTGCGCCATTCGTCAACGCGTTCGTCATTTTCCAACGGAAAAAGATACGCTATTTCATCCCGGACGGCGGTTTGCGTTCCGAAAATCTGCGTCAACCCGGAAGCGAGCCGGATTTTATCAATCAAAGAAGCGAGATTTTCTTTGGCGATCAAACCTTTTTGCGCGGCGGCTGCCATTACAGGAAAAAATTCCCTCTGAAACTGCAAATCCCGTGTGTTTCTGAAAAGATACAAAATTGCCTGAAAACCGTCGTCTCCGACCGCTTCTTTGGTCAACCAGCCGTTTTCGCTCAAAATCCCGCACAAACGCAAAGCATTTTCCCTGCCGATTTGCCTTGCCTCGGCATCGAATTTTTTGTCCTTCTCCCAATTTTCAACCGCTTTTCTGTTTGCTTGTTCTTGAGTTTTCACCATTTCCAGCAATTCACTGCGGAGTTTTTTATTCTCTGCAATCTGCTTCTGCGGCGATTCGATGGATTTGATTATTTTTTGAGTGTTTTCCGGCGAAAAACATATTTCCTGAGCGACGATTTGTGAAGACGCAAAAACCGAAACTAAAAACAAAATTTGCGCCAATTTGCCGATTAAATCAACTTTCATCATATAAAAAGTTTATAACACGCCGCGCCGAAAACCAAGAAAACCCGATTTTGCGGCTCGTTAATTGAATTTTGGGAATTAAATCCCGCGAGTTTTAAAGGGCGTTTCAAAGTTTTGCCGCGTTGCGATTTTGAAAGGTCAAAACGGTTTGCAGAATAATCAAAATCACGACGCTGGCGAGCAGTACGAACATTCCGAGGCGCAGGTCGTTTTCGTAAAAGTTCGAGATAAAGCCGATGATCCACGTCGTAAAAGCCGCACCGAGCGTGCCGAAAATAAAAAGCGGCGTGGCGCGGCGGCTCGCGGATGCGCCGAAGGTTTTGGTAAAACGCGAGAGATTTGTCGGGAAAATCGAGGAAGTTCCGAAACCCGAAATCGATGCGCCGATGCTCAAAAATAATAAACCTTCGGCAAAAAGCAAGATCAACATTCCGAGCAGAATCGTCAAAAGGCTAAAGAAAAGCATTTTGTTTTCGTCCAAAAACCTTGTAAAAAGGGGCGCAACTCCGCGTCCGATGACAAAAAACAGAAAATATAAAAATATCGGCGGAAGCCACGATTCAGCCGCCGCCGCCTCGATTCGCTGCGAGTAAGTTTTCAGCCAGCCGCCCATCGCGCTTTCAAAACCGACGTGGATAAAATTAAATGCGGCAATCGCCCAGGCAATCGGATTTGTCCAGATCGGCACTAGAAAATCTACTTCGTTTTCTGCGCTTTTCGTCGGTTTTTGCTCGATATTTTTCGGTATTAAAAAGATTCCGGCAGAAATCAGAAAAAGCATCGCCGCCAGAATCGCGGTCGGCAGTAAAATATTATTTCCGGCTTTCAGAAAATCAATAAAAGGCTGGCTGATGATCGCCCCAACGCCCCAGAAAAAATTCAGAATATTCAAGGCGGAAGTGCCGCGCAGCGGATTCAGTTCGACGATCAGCATATTGATCGAAGGCAAGGTCAAGCCGATACCGAAACCGTTAATGAAAAACCCGGCAAGACAAAGCTCGAAACTGTTTGCATTCAGCATCAAAATGCCGATTGCCATCAAAACGCAGCCAAGCAGACTTGCCGGAATAAATTTGTTTTTCTTGCCGAACCAATTGGTCAGAAAAGTTCCGATCAGAGAACCCGTAAATTGTGCAATAAAAAAGTTTGCGGATTGGCGGTCGTTCAGAGTCAATTTTTCGGAAAGAACGGGTAAAACCTGTCCGATCAAAACGGTCGCAATGCCCGAAACAAAAAATCCGGCGTGAAGCAGAATTTTCAAGGCGCGAATTGTTCCGGGATTTTGTTCCTGCATAAAGGTAAAAGGTAAAAGGTAAAAGGTAAAAAGTAAAAGGTAAAAGGTAAAACTTTTTTGGGAATTGGTTTTGAAGTTATTTATCGGGTGGTCAACAAAAAGTAATGCTTTTAAGAATTCAGATTAATGAGAGGCAACTTTCGGAATAAGTGAAACGTGAAATGTAATAAGTGATAGGTTTTACTTTTCACTTTTCACCTATCATTTATTACTTATTT
>CAYUGW010000691.1:0-2475 GCA_964444245.1 uncultured Blastocatellaceae bacterium
AGCGCGGGCATATCTTTCATAAAACCTTTTTCACGCGCATAAACGGCTGTTTTCGCGATAAATTCTGCGTCGAGTTCGCGTGTTAATTCGAGAACATTTTCAAGCTGTTCGCCCGCGTCCGCGTAAAATGTGTTTGAAAAACAACCCGTCGCCGCATATTGCGCGAGCGCGTGTTTCGGCGCGAGTTTGTAGGCGCGTCCGCCGGCTTCGTTGATTGTGTCGGTTTTCGGTGTGAACAAACCTCGGACGGTTTGAAATAGATTTTTGTTTGCCATAAATATGAGCCTCCTATTTGGACAAGTTTTTGTTTGTATTCCTTTCGGAAAGGGTATTGTGAAATTAAATTCGGGTAACAAGGGTAGAAAAGACTTGTTTGCGCGTGAACAGCTTAGGATCACCGGAGTTATCCGACTCCGCGAGGCGCGTGCGTGATTTATAGTCACTGGTGGATGTAGTCTTGTTCGGCATTCACCCGAAAATTAAAGCGAAGCGACAAGTTTTTGAATATGACGCGGACATTTTGGAGATGTAGTCATATTCGGCATTCGCTTCGTTCATTTATCATTGAACATTTATCAAAATCTTGATTACCGGATAAATGATAAATGTTCAATGATAATAGAAAATCAGCGACAAGGTTTGGTCGAAACATCTGGTTTTACTGCTCTAACCATTGAGCTACGTCTCGCATTACGCAGAAACGGCAGGAATCGAACCCGCAGCCTGTAAATTAAAATGTAGTTCCGACGGCATTCGCTGAAATTTGAGAAAGTTTGATTTTTAAACGGGAGTGAGCGGGGATTTTAACGCGGTGGATTGTCGGGATTCCAATCCACCGGATCTAAGCCGCAATCTGAATTTCTTCAAATTCAAACTCTTCCATAAAGAGATATTTCTTCCATTCGGGGCGCGATTCCGCGTAGTGGCAAAGCAGAACGCGGTCGAGACCGATGTTGAAATTCTTTTGCGGTGTCAGCAGAGGCATTCTCGCCTGTTCGGGCGTGCGGTTTCCTTTGCGCTGATTGCAGGGAACACAAGCCGTAACAAGGTTTTGCGGGGTGCTTTCGCCGCTTTGCGCTCTCGGCAAAATATGATCGAGCGTCAGGTCTTTGGCGTGTTTATGGTCGCCGCAGTATTGACAGCGGTATTTGTCGCGGATATAGATTCGCGCACGTTTCATCGCGGTTTCGCGGCGTTTGCGCCGGACGTTGACATAAGTTTTCAAACGGATAACGCTCGGCACGCGAATGGTCGTCGAAGGCGAATGCAAAACATTATCGCCGTCGTATTCTTCAATCGAAACTTTTTCGCGAAACCACATACAAACGGCGCGGGCAACGCCGACCGTTCCAAGCGGTTCATACGAAAAATTTAGTAGTAAAACTCTTCCGGTTATCAACGGAATCACCTCCTTTTGTGTATATAATCTTGATTTTATTTGAATGTAAGCTCAAAACGGAAAATCAAACGCAATATCTTGTGCAATAAAAATCTAATGCCACTATATTAAACGATTTACAACCGATTTGTATATGAATTTTTTGTAAATTCGGAAAATGATGAAGAGAAAGTAAGCCGAGAATTAAATTTTTTCCGACTTACTTTCCAGCGTGAGAAGACAGAAATTTTTTATTTTTTCATTGTTACGTGAAAATGATTATCGTGTCCGCTGTATTTACTGACGCGGTCGAGCGCGTAGATTACGGGATCATTAAAGAGTATGCTTTTGACATTCTGATGCGCTAAAAAAGATTCGATCAGAGCTTTTGTCGTATCCTGATCATAATTTGCAGTGTCCGTATAAACGACCGGCGACATCGCGTTATCTTTGCGGCACGGACGCAGATCTATGTGAATGCCGTCTCTATGTGTTCCGTGCGGAGCCATTTTCCCGCCGAAACGAAAACTTATATCGCCGATTGCCACCAATGTATCGGGATTATTCCAGCGAAAATTTCTGGTAATTTCGAGCAGAGCGGTAATCGTATCTTTCGTTCCCCATTGACGTTCATACCAGTTGCCTTTTCCGTAGGAATAATATCCGTAACCCGAAACTTGCGGCAGCAAAATAAACGGCTCCATATTGAGTTTTCTCAAAGTCGTCCCGTCTTTGCCGACTAATCCGTCCGGGTTTTTCAAAAAGTTTCCCTGAAATTTTTTGATCACAATCACGGTCGCATCGTCGTCTTTTCCCGTGCAAGTTCCGGTTACGGCTATTTTCGGTTCGATCCATTTATTGAGCAGCAACTGAACAGCTAGAACATCAGCAGAATTATTCGTGCCTCCCTTCCCGACGGAAGCAGTTATTTTCACAGACATTTTTTCTCCTCCAAAATAAGTTGTTTTTGCTTTTATTTGACGTTTAACGAAAAATGCTTTGCCGAAATTACTTAAATTTAAAAATGCTGTAAGAGTTTTTTTTGCCGGATGCTTCCGGAATTCAAGGACTTTGGATCAAGCGCGAATTACAAAAGC
>CAYUGW010000692.1:0-2474 GCA_964444245.1 uncultured Blastocatellaceae bacterium
TCAATAATTTTTCCGACGCGGAAAAAGCATCAGAAATGTTCGGCGCGGACGAACTCGAAAAACGTCTGAAAACCATCGAAAAACGCGGCGCAACTCTTGTCGGCGACGTAAACCCGAAAGAAGCCAGGGAAAAAGCCGGAAAATTCACGCCCGTTCCCGGCGGAGTCGGTTTATTAACCATTGCAATACTGATGAAAAACACGGTCGAAGCGGCGAAGATGAGAAGAAATATTTAACGCAAAGGCGCAGAGACGCAAGGGGCGCAATGGTAAGAAATTATAAAAAGGCTTTTTGACAGACCAAGATTATAATTTGAAATTATCTTAATAATTTAACAAATAAATAGAAAAACTTTGCGTCTTTGCGCCTTCGCGCCTTTGCGTTAAAAAAGAAATTTATGAAATTTGAAGACTATCAAACGCAGGCAAAGCAGACGGCTTTGTATCCTAATCGTTTAAGCAATCTGGAATATCCGACGCTCGGACTCGCGGGCGAAGCGGGCGAAGTTGCGAATATCGTCAAAAAAATCCAACGCGATCACGGCGGCTTCATTACGGACGAAATCCGCGCCAAACTAAAAGACGAACTCGGCGACGTTCTCTGGTACATTTCCGCCTGCGCCGATGAATTGGGGTTGACACTCGAAGAAATCGCCGAATTTAATGTCGGGAAACTGGCAAAACGTCATAGTCGAGAAGGATAAAAATCAGCGGGCGCAGATCTGAAGTTCTTGCTGACCGGTAAATACTTTTAACTTGTCTTTTTTACCTTTATCCTGAATGAATGTTAGTATTTATCTAATAATTCCAGAAAGATTTCAGGTCAGGAAGCGCTACAGCTTTGCGCCTGCGCTTTTTGTTAGAAATACATATACCCTAACTCTTTGAGCTTAAAAAAGGTTTGAAATTATCAGCGATAAAACTTACTATTTTGTCAACTTAATTTTTGTTGTAAAAATCTAAACTGAGGAACATTCAAACTCGGACAAAAAACACTTTTTGCGGGTTTCAATCACTTTGCGAGATGATGAAACCGTTTGAAAAAACAATACGAAAAATAACGAGCCGAAATAAAAAATATTCTGCTAACGGAAATGGGGCGCAATCCGGCAAAATAAAAAGCCGAAAAAGAACGTATCAAACACAATTGCAATAGATTGAAGAACTTATAAAAAGAGTGCAAAAATGCTCAGAGAAGGCTATAAAATTGGTGAATACACCTTAATCGGTAAAATCGGTTCGGGCGGTTTCGGTGATGTTTGGAAGGCGGAAAAGCGAACGGTTTTGGACGTAAATTATTTTGCGCTGAAGTTTTTTCGTCCGAAAGATGAGCGCATAGATTATGACAAAATCGGAAAAGAACTTGCCGTCTGGAAACAACTCCGAGGTTTGCCGCACATTATTTCGGTTATCGAATTAGATCAATTTGAAGACTATGTTTATGTCGTCAGCGATTTTGCCGACGGCGGTTCGTTGGAAAAGTGGTTGAAAGATAACGGCGGCAAAGCATCATCGCAAGCCGAAGCCGTAAAAATCACGTCAGAGATTTTGTGGGGCTTGGAGAATCTGCACGAAAAAGGTTTCGTCCATCGGGATTTGAAGCCCGATAATATCTTGATAATGAACGGCAGGTATTGTTTGGCGGATTTCGGCGTATCGCGTCAGATAAAAACGCATTCGAAAGCAACCGGAACTGCCGGAACGATGGAATATATGCCGCCCGAAGCGTTTGATAAAACGCCTTCGATTACGCCGCAGGCGGATATTTGGGCGGTCGGTGTGATCTTGCAGAAACTGTTGACGGGCGAATTGCCTTATCCGCAGGATGATTATCCGTCCTTGGTAAGCGCGATTTTAATGTATGAGCCTGAAGAAATGCCGGAAACCGTGCCGGAAAATTTGCGCGAGATTGTCAAAAAGAGTTTGCAGAAAAACCGCGAAAACCGTTTTCAGACGGCGCGGGAAATGATTGAAGCCCTAAACAATCCCGATCGGTTTTTAGCCGAAAACGCTGCTTCCGTGAAATCGGTCGAAACAATTATTAACAAAGATTTTGGCGAGACAAAAGAATTAACTAATTTTGACAAAACCCTGGAATTTAAGCCTGCGCCGACACAGGGCTGGAATTTAACCGAAGCCGAAAAACAGCCGCAAAGCCAAAGCGAAGAACAAGCAACAATAGAAAGCCTTCAAGTTGAAAAGGAAGGTTGGGAACAAACGGAACGGGAAAGCCTCGAAAGCGAGAAAGAAGAAAAACTTCACAAAGAAAAGGATAAAAAATCCGCTTTTAATAGATATATTTCTATTGGTTTTGGCGGCGGCATAATCGGTGTAATTTTGCTTCTAATTTGGATCAGTCAAAGTTCGACTTTTTCAATTTCAAACCCTGCTTCTAATAAAACGGAAATTCCCGCGAGTTCGCCATCAAGCAACATCTCCAAAAACACAATCGGAATGGAGTTTGTCAAAATTCCT
>CAYUGW010000693.1:0-2462 GCA_964444245.1 uncultured Blastocatellaceae bacterium
GCATTTCGCCCGGACCTTTGACCGTGCCTGTTAGGAAATCTGTTGTCATAATTTTATTGAAAAAGAGTAAACTTTTCGTCTGAATTATATCACGTTGTATGATTGTGAAAAATGTTGTCGTTTTCGATCAAAATTTTTTATCTTCGAAATTTTCAGATTACGTTTTCCGGTATAAAAAACTTATATTTTACAACACTTTAAAAGTCTGCTAGGTAAGATTTGCGTTCTGTGCTAGACTAGCGCGATGTTGGTTGACAGGTTGGTCGAGTTTAGCTGAAAAAAGGTTTGGAATTTTTCGCACTTTCCCCGCGTAATTTTAAACAAATTTGTTTTCAGTTTCCCCTTGCTCTTTCGATAAATTTTAAAAACACCGACGAAAATCAAAAAATATGAAAATGAAAATTATTGCTCTATTCGTGTGCTTTTTAGCATTCGCTTCGGTTGGGTTTGCCCAATCGAAAAATCAAAACGGGTTTATCGGAAAATGGTCAAATAACGAAAAATCACAAGACGACAGCGTCAGCGGAACTTTGCAGGTCGGCAAGACCGAATCCGTGATTCTTTATTTCGGCGAAGAATCGGGCGATTATGCCGGATATTGTTTTACAAACAATTCCGCTGCCGGAAAAAAGATTATGGCAGCTTGTAAAGACGGCGAGAAATGCGAAATTACGGGAAAAGTAAATTACGAAAGCGCGTGCAAAGTTCCCGGTCTCGAAGCCGATCTTTCGGCAAGCGGAAAAATAGTTTCGGTTACATCCGTCAAATCGCTTGCCGTAAAAACTCAAACGGCGAAAAATTCGAAAACTGCGAATACGCCCGAACAATTGGTCAAAGATTTATACGCGGCGCAGAAAACGGATGCGACGAATCCGTTTATCCAGACTAAAAACCGCGCTTTGGTTGATAAATTTTTCATCACGGAATTAGGCGACCTGATTTGGAAAACCGCCGCGTCCGATACGGGTTACAATGCCGATCCGCTCTACAACGCGCAGGATACGGACATTACTAATTTCACGGTCGAAAAAGCCGATGAAAACAATGTGGTCAAGGTCAGATTCAAGAATTTCGGCAAAGAAGAAGTAGTTATGTTTACTTTAACAACGGAAAATACCGCGTCCAAAGTCTGGAAAATAGACAGCATCGTGTATGGCGACGCGGAAGATTTGGGTTCGATTCTGGAATACGGTTTGATGTCGGAAGCGGAAATAAAAGAAGCCGAAGCCGCAAATAAACTGGACGGCGATTATATGGTCGGCAGCGTGAAATGCTCCATTACGGAAACCAGAAACAGTTTTTGGGCGCGTGTTCAATGCGACGATCAGGAGAATTTTCAGGTCATTGACACCGAATCGCTGACTTTCGGCACGTTTAATCCGAACGAAAAAGGCAGAAAAGGTCACTTCGTTTCGCCGGAATACGGCATAATCACGAAATTCGTTGACGCTTCCGGCAAGGAATTTAAGGTCAGCCGCGTAAAATAAGGAAAGAGAAAATTATTATGAAAATCAAATTTTTAAGTTTAACCGCAATTTTATTGATGTTTGTCTGCGCCGTTTCAGCACAGACGAAAAAAAACGCCGTTGCCGCAAACACGCCCGATTCGGTCGTGAAAAGTTTATACGCGGCGCACGATGCAGGCAAAAGTCCGTTTTTCCAAACGAAAAACCGCGCACTTCTCGACAAATTTTTTGTCAAAGACCTTGCCGATATGATCTGGAAAGACGCGGTCGATTCGGAAAAAGAACAGGGTGTCGGCGCGATCGGTGCCGATCCGCTGTATGACGCGCAGGATACGCAGATCACGAATTTCGTCGTCGGAAAACCGCAGGACGCGGGCGGCGAAAACAACTCGTTTGTCAGAGTTACTTTCAAGAATTACGGAAAGGCTTTTTGGATTGATTACGAACTCGTGCGCGAAGCGGGCAAAGACTGGAAAATTTCCGGCATTTCCTACAGCACCGGCGACGATCTGGCTTCGATCCTGCGGTATTCGCAGGACGCGGAATTCAGAAAGGAATTTGACGAAAATCAAATTTTTACCGGCGAATATATGGTCGGAAATGTCCAATGCAATGTGATGCCGACCTTAAACGGTATCAGCCATCGCGTTCAATGCGAAGATTCGGAAGATTTTAAATTGTATCAGGTCGAAGGCGATGAAGTTCAAACCGCTTTTATTCATTTCGATGAAAAAGGTGTCGAAAAAGACAAATTCGTTTTCAAAAACGGCGAAAAGAACGGAACTTTTATTGATGCTTCGGGCAAATCCGTGAAGGTCAGCAAGGTCGAATAATCGAATTTTTTTCGATAGTTAATAGGTAAAAAAGACGCGTCTGCCGACGCGTCTTTTTTTTTCGGGTAAAATGAAATAAATCACAAAATTCAGAGCAAAAATGGTAATTTATCATAAATGAATTTAACGAAATAAACCTTTAGATCGAATAATGGCGATAAAC
>CAYUGW010000694.1:0-2459 GCA_964444245.1 uncultured Blastocatellaceae bacterium
CGACAAACCAGCCGTTTTCATCGTAACAAGTTGTAAATTGGTCGAGTAAAAGTTCCTTAGTTGTCATAATTTTTTATTTCCAAAACACTCAAATTAAGCTATATTATTTTACTATTGAAGTTCATCGAATTTTTGAGAAATTATCAAATGAAAAAAGCAGTTTTCTTAGTTTTAATATTTTCCGTATATCTTCTTTTAGTTTCAAATTCTTTTGCGCAAACGAGCCAAACGGAACAACCGCATATTTCGCAATTGAAGAATTTTTATGAAATTCGCGATTTCGAAGGCGGTTATCAATACGCCGGGAAAAATTCCGTAGAAACTTCGCCGAATATGGAGCTGCAGGCTTGGTTTGTGATGAATTTTGCTGATTACGAAAGCTCTGAAGCGGTCATTTACGCAAAGGATTTATCCGAAAAAAATAAGGAAAATGCGTGGGCAGAATTTGCTTATGCACACGCTTTGAGAAAAAATTGGAAATCCAAAGATGCTCTGCAAATTGCCGAAAAAATCTTGAAAATCGAGCCGGAAAATGAAGATTTTATTTTTCTGAAGGTTTCCGCTCTTTTAGAACTCGACAACAACGCCGAATCATTGGATTTCTTGTTAGAGAAAGCAGATTTTATAAAAAACAAACCGAAATTTTTCCGGTTCAAAGGCGAAACGCTTTTTTACAAATCAAAAGCGGAAAAAGACCAAAAAGCCGACGATTTGAAAAAGGAAAGTTTCGAAAGTTTTGCCGAAGCGCAAAAGATTGATCCGAAAAATGTTGATGTGCTGTTTTTTACGGGTTTGTATCTGAACCGTGAAAAACGCTTTGCCGAAGCCGAAAAAGTTTTAAAAACGGCGATCACACTTTCGCCGAAATCGGATTCGATCAGGCGCGAGTTCTGGAAAACCATCATTGCCGGTCAAACGGAAAATATTCCGCCTGCAAAATTGCGGAAGTTAGACGCGGATATAAAGGCTTTTTTGAAACTGAAACCTAACTCGTCAAAGGCTTTTGATGCCGTTTATCAAACTTACAGAGATTTTGCTCTGGTCAAACAAAAAGAAGCGGTTGTGAAAAAAATTCTGACGCAGTTTTCCGATTCTTCCGCAGCCGAAAATCTTTTGGCATATCGAATTTTCGAATTTTCCTATTCTGATAAAGACGGCAATCCGATCGAGAAAAAACGCGCCGAAGCCGTAAAAATGCAGAAGAATTTTCTAAATCGTCCGAAACATTTTAATTTGATGAACTTAGAAGCAATCTATTCGAGATTGTTTCATACGATCAAAGATTACAAACCTTTTTCAAATGAAGAATTATTAAAATTTGCCGAAAAGTCCGTTAATGAAAACCGCAAATTCGGTTCACAGTTTTTCCCGTCGCTCGTTTACGCATTGATCGAACGAAATCTTATAAACGAAGCCGAAATTTTTGCCGGAAAAGGCATCGAAGCAACCGAAGAAGATTTAAAAACGCGCTACGATTGGGCAAAAGATGAATTGATGCGCGAAAACTTTGAAAAAAGATTTCGCCATCAAATGCTCGGCGCATTCGGAAAAGTTCTGTCCAAACAGAAAAAATACGACGAAGCCGAACCGTTATTGATAAAATCCGAATCTTTTCAAACTCTCGGCGAAATGTATGTCGAACAAAACAAATGGGATAAAGCCGAAGATGCCTACATTTCGCACTTTGCAAATGCTTACGAACAGGAAAAGGAATGGAAGGTAATTAAGGATTTTTATGAAAAAAGAAACGGAAATTTAGACGGTTACGACAAATTCGAAGAAAAAGTAAGACGCATTGAATCAGAAAAAAGACGCGAAAAAATAATTGCCGAAAAAGTAAAAACGCCGAAAGATGTCGTGCCTTTCGACCTCAAAGACCTCAAAGGAAAACCGATAAATTTCGCCGACTACAAAGGCAAAATCGTCATCGTCAATATTTGGGGAACGTGGTGCCAGCCGTGCGTCATCGAAATGCCCGAATTTCAACAGCTTCACAAAAAATACGCAACCGACAAAGACGTTGCAATCCTGACCATCGCAGAAGACGAAATCGAGCCGCTCAAAAAATTTATGATTGACAATAAATACGATTTTCCCGTAATGATCGACTCGGATGTTTATCTCTCCGAAGCCGGAATCAATGTTTTCCCGACAACATGGTTTATTGATAAAAACGGCAAAATCTCCTACATAAAAATCGGCTCAAGCCCCAAACTTTTAGAAGAATTCTCATGGCGTATCGAGGCTTTGAGATGAACTCTTTTTGACAGAAACAATTGGAATTAAGTTAAATAGACAATTTTTCATTATCAGGATTTTTCCTTAAATTCAAAAAGCAGATGATAAATCTTAATTTCGCTTTTATCTATTCGTTCATGAAATGAAATAAACCCGTGTTTCCACTTACTGTCTATTGGACATTGAACAGGTTGTTTCGGATTTGTAGGGTGAAAGTTTTC
>CAYUGW010000695.1:0-2458 GCA_964444245.1 uncultured Blastocatellaceae bacterium
GCGAGAAATTCATCGAGAGTTTTCGCGCAGGCGTAAGCCCAGCGATGTTTGTCGGTCGAACCAGTAAGCAGATCGTCTTCTTCTTTGAACGGAACGGAAATTCCTTTGCCGTAAACTTCGGAAGTGCTTGGAACTAAAACTCTTTTGCGATAGCGCGAGCAGAATCCGAGAACGACATCCGTGCCGCGAAAGATCGTTTCGATGGTTTTCACCGGGCGTTCCATAATCAGGCGAACGCCGACCGCGCTTGCCATATGGAACACGCGGTCGGTTTCGCGAATCAGTTCTTCCATCAGTTTATCATTCAAAACCGTGTCAATGATCAGACGGAAATTTTCTTGTCCTTCGAGATGCGCGACATTTTGATAACGCCCGGTAGAAAGATCGTCAATCACCGTAATTTGGTGTCCTTCATTTATGAGTTTATCGGCAAGATGGCTTCCCACGAAACCCGCGCCGCCTGTGATAAGAATTTTCATATTTTATTTTTTCCTTTTCTGACTTAGAATTTTTCCGGCTTTTTCCAGTTTATCTTATTGAAATTCGTATTCTTCGATATTAAATCGCAAAACTTTTGTAATGTGATCGAGATGTTTTTGAGTTTGTGCCTGTAATTTTCTTATTTCAGCCATTTCTTTTCTGATTTTTACATCATCGCGTTTGCGAATAAACTCCGATTTTGCTTGCGAATCGGCGATATATTTTAAGGCTTCTTCGACGCTGGCAAATTTTTCGTTAAATTCTTCAAAACTTTCTTCATTCATACTTATTTAATCTCAACAGCCGATTTTCCTTTGGTTGAAACATTTGAATTTTCCATTCTTTCCGCAAAATAAGCAACCGTTTTTTTCAAACCTTCCGCCAGCGGAATCGTCGGATTCCAGCCGAGAAGTTTTTGAGCGCGCGTGATGTCGGGTTTTCTTTGTTTCGGATCGTCTTGCGGGAGTTCGAGATGTTTGATTTTGATGTCTTTCCCGACCGCTTTGGCAACTTCTTCCGCCAATTCTTTCATTGTAAATTCGCCCGGATTTCCGACGTTGACGGGCAGATGTATGTCTTCGGCTTCGGTGTTCATCAAACGAATAAAACCTTCGACCAGATCATCGACATAGCAAAATGAACGCGTCTGATTTCCGTCGCCGTAAACGGTCAAATCTTCCCCGCGAAGGGCTTGAACAATAAAATTTGAAACGACGCGACCGTCATTTTCAAGCATTTTCGGTCCGTAAGTGTTGAAAATACGAATGATTCGCGTATCAACTCCGTTCTGCCGATGATAATCCATAAACAAAGTTTCGGCGACACGTTTTCCTTCGTCGTAGCAGTTGCCACACCAAGCTGCTTTTCCATTTCGACGCACCATTATGACGTGATTTTTAACATTAACGCAATAAACTTTGCCCTTATATTCGACTTTTTCAGGCTCGACTAAATTAGCATCTTTCGCTGGACGAATATTTACGCGGTAAAGTTCACGACCTGCGGCATGAAGCACAACGCTCGCTGCATAACCGCAACGGATTGCCAATTCTTGAACATCATCAGCAAGTTGTTTGGATTTTGAATAATAAGCAATGCTGTCCCCTCGAATCGAACCATCGCCTAATATCAAAGCGTCTAATAAAATTCTTGATTGTCTTACGGGTAACTGTAAATATTCCCGCGGAATATATTTATCACCGGATTTGCCCAAAGGCTTTAAAATTGAAGCAAGCTGCTTGCTGCAAATTCTAAATTGATGATGATCTGAATCAAAAAATTTAAACCCCAAACGGCTTAAACAATCAGATATTTTTGCTCTTCCTTCGATATTTTCTTGAGCGATTAAAATATTAAAATCAGCTACTTCATAATCGGTTCCGCCAACGGCTCGGACTCGCCTGCGAATATAGACACAGCCTTCGGAGATATAGTAACCAAGAAATTCAAGCCAATCGTCCATTTTAATCTTTTCAACGCAAACTTTAGAATTTCTCGGCGGCTTTCCTAGTTCAAACCACTCTATTTCCTTACCTTCAAAAACACCGCCCGTCAAAACTTTCCATCCGTGCCAACATCTTTTTTCGTCAGCACGCAGAAACTTGAGTTTATCGGTTTTGCTTCTGACATACATCCAGTGATTAGGTGTTACGCAAAAATCAATTTTTAGATTAGCGAATCTGAGCAAATCGCCTTCAAAATGCTGCTCTAAATATTCATCGGGAATGTGAAATTCGACAACTCCTTTTTCATTAAGAGTCGCAACTTTTTTACCTTTTTCTAATTTGGGGAAAGCTATCCAGCCATCCTCAGTTAAAATTTCCGTTTCCGAATCGTAACAACTACGCAATCCTAAGCAATTGACGTTTCCGAAATAATCTTCCGTTTGCGGATGCACGAGCGGATCGCCGTAAACTTCGCTCGTTGAAGCCTGAAAAATCCGCGCCTTGACGCGTTTTGCCAGACCGAGCATATTGAT
>CAYUGW010000696.1:0-2453 GCA_964444245.1 uncultured Blastocatellaceae bacterium
TCGAATGATCCCTGTCAAACTTCTAACTATAAATTAAGAGGAATTTTTAATTACGCGCTTAAAGATTATAATTCTGCAATGAATGATTACAATAAGGCGATAGAACTGGAGCCTGATTATTTTGAAACATATTATTACCGGTCTTCTTTGTACTTAAAATTAAATAAAAATCAATTGGCGATTAATGATCTGACGAAAGCTATTAAACTTAATCCGAATCATGCGGAAAGTTATAAAAAAAGAGCGAAAATATACGCTGAGACAGGGCAGAAAGAAAAGGCGAGAATTGATCTTGAAAAATATGACGAATTAAGCCGCAAAATAATTGAAGGCAAGCATTGAATTTTAATGACACCCTTGCTGACGGGCGGGTTTCTGCCTTTTTATTGAAATTTTGCACCCTTGCTGACGCGCGGGTTTTAACAAGAAAAGACAGTAGAGAGTTACCAGGAATCTACTGTCTTTTTGTTTTTCGCAATTGTCAAAGAAGGCACTAAAAACGATTGCGAAAAGTTTTGATAAAAGTTTGGCGCGCGCGTCTTTAGGCGGCTTTTCGCCACACTTCGCGGTTTAGCCGCTAAAAGCATGAGCTCCGAACTCTTTAATTTTCTTCCTTTTTCTCTTCGATCTCGGCGTTTACTTTTGCTTCGACCGATTCGGCGATCTCGTCGTTATCATCCAGAGAAATGCCGAAGATTTTCGGGTCGTTGATAAATTCGGCGAGCTTTTCGGGATTGAATCTGGCGCGGACGACCGTCGCCTGCGTTTTATTGATCGTAACAAACATAATTTTGACGCTGTTGCCCGATTCGCGCATATTCATATAAACCTGTTCGCCGTTTTTTGACCGGATTCTCAAGATCGGACTCCAATCTTTGCTGAACGAGCGAGTCATCACATCGCGCATTTCCTTATCAAGCGTTTCGCGTGAAAACTGCAAATCCGTGTAAGTCGTTACCTTAAAACTTTTTACGCCTGCCGGACGGACAACGCCGACCGCAAAACGCGCCAGCCACATAAACGGGATTTTAACTTTTTTCGCCTGAAATTTATTTTCCAGATGTTTGCAAACCGCGTCGTATTCTTTGCCTTTGGCGGTTGCGCTCGAAACTGCAACAGCGGAAAACAGCAGTAAAAAGGCGAGCGCGGTCGAGATTTTTGTTTTATTTAGCATCGCTTTTTCGCCTCCTATTTATCGTCCTTTTCGATGTCAATTTTCGGAATGCTAAAACGTCCGCCGAGTTCGACGAGCATATCAATATCAATCGGACCGATCACATTGACGAGCGCGATTGATTTGTTTTCCGAAATGACGACCGCCAAACCGCTCATCGTATCGCCCGAAAACATTGTGAAAACGTCAATTTTCTGATTGTTCTTTTTGCTTCGGACATTGGCAAGGCGCGACCAGCCCGGCGTTTGAAGCTGGGCGCGAATTTGTTCGACATCAGCCGGATTATATTCGTTTTCGTTCTCGAATTTGAAAATTCTGACGTAAATTCCCTCTAATCCTTTGATCGCGTCGCCGACCTGTTTGGCATCTTTGTCGTTTACTTTTACTAAAACTCTTTTCGCTAAATCGAGGAGTTTTCCGTCAATATTTACTTCGACGATTTCCGACGCTTTGGTTTCGAGATAGTTCAGATTGTCGAATTGCAGCCGCGCCGTTTGCGCGTTGACGGCAATTGCCGAAAGCATTAAAAATGCGAACAAAATAATTTTAACGAGATGTTTTTTATAATTTTTCATACTTTTGATTTTGACCTGAGCGCAAGCGGAGATGCCCAACGCTCCAGTCTTTTCTCCTTTTTTATTGACTTTCTTGTTTTACCGAAAGATTCGGACTCTCGGTAAATGCGATCTTTTCTCTGACCAGATTCAGTTTCGAACTCGTGATCGAAAGCGCGAGCATCAATTGGTCGTAGGCATATTTTTCTTCTTCGGTTAATTTAAGCGTTTCGGCTTTCGGTTTTTCACCTTTTCGTTTGATAAAAACGGTTTTTTGCGGAGCGATTTTTTTCTCCGAATTCGTATTTTTCGCCTTTATGATTTTCGGTGTTTCTAATTTTTCGGAAGAATTATTAACTTCTTCCCGCAAGATGATTTTGTCCGGCTTATTCGGCACAACGATCTTTACTTCGGGCGTGATCGGTTTTGATAAATCGCTGATGTTTTCGGCATTTTGATTCGAAAATTGAAACCAAACGCCGAGCAAAATCAGCACAAACGCGGCGCACGAAGCGAATGAAAAAGCGAGTGAAATATTGAAAAAACCGCGTTTCGGTTTTTCTTCAACCGTGAAAACTTTTTCGGGAATAATCAGAGGCGCAGGCGTTTCTTTGTAGCGAAACTCTAAGAGCGCGTTTTCCAGTTTTTCGATTTCCGCATCCGTTCCAGATTTGTCCCAGAGATAATCTTCGTTCATTTCATTTACTCCTTAAATGCCGAGTTTT
>CAYUGW010000697.1:0-2453 GCA_964444245.1 uncultured Blastocatellaceae bacterium
TCGGCTTCCTTTTTGGCTTCTTCCGCCAATTTGCGAACGATCATCTGCTGAATAACGTCTTTGGAAAGTTCGACGTTTAACAAAAGCATTTTTCCTTTGCTGGTCGGCGGTTGTGCGCTGTTGAGCAGAAATTTTTCATCTTCGCCTTTAACTTTGAGTTTAGCTAATCCTATAAGACCGTTTAATCCGCTAGCCAGAGATTGCGCTCTTTGTTCGGTCTGCTGTTCTGATTCGACGACGGCAAAGATTTTATCGTCTTTTTGAATCAGAGTGATTTTCATATCCGTCATTCCCAGATTGTATAAATGACCTAAAAATCCGCTGTCGCCGACCGCTTCGACAGCACCTTTGGCAATATTAACCATTTCCTGATCGCCTGCTTCTTCTTTCGGCAATTCAATCCAACGCGATTTTTTACCGTCAAAAGCCACGACTTCTCTTTTTGTGCCGTCTTCGTCCGTGATAATTTTCTTGGACAATTTGGCATTCAAAGCAACCTTAAACGGTTTCAAATCAATTTTGTTGTCGGTTTTTTCAGGATTTATATTCCATTTAGCCGTAACGGTTTTGCCGAGATCCTTGAAAGGTTTTTTGTTAATTTCAACCTCGGGGACGGGATCGCTGTCTGTCGCCGATTTTTCATTAACCTTCGTCTCGTTTGCATTATTATCAGCCGTTTCATAGCCGTCAAGTTTCGGCAGATCGTCCGGCGACTTTTCCGGAATAGTCAGATTTTTTCCGCCTTTTCGATTGTTGTTTCGAGCAGTTGTCGGATTATTAACCGTCGGATTGCCGCCGCCGACCGAAAAAAGTTCGTTCGGGAGATTTCCTTTGATCGGATTATCATTGCGTTGCGGCAAGTTCTGCGGCATATTCATCAAACCCGACGGATTATTCGGACTCATCGAATCCGGCGGAGTCATATTTTCAAAATCGTATGTGTTCGGCACAACCATTCCGTTTTCGTCCAGACGATACTGATCGGGATTGGCAATCGCAAAATATCCCGCGGGATACGAAATCGGCGGAGTTATATTGCTCACGTCAATAAACGTAACTTCTTCGTCTTCACCGATTACGGTTCTATTATAATCTATGTCGGCATATTCGGTGTCCGTTCCGAAAAGCGAATTGCCGACATAAACCGTGGCAATTACCTGACAAACGGTGCTGACAAACGGACTGTCGCAGCCTTTCTGCGTTAAAAGATTGGTCTGCGCGAAAACCATTATCGCCGCCAGATTTAAAATTACGGACGCGGCGAGAATTTTATAAATTCTCGGCGAAAAATTCCAATTCTTGACTTCGTAGCCTCTTAAAAACTCTTTTTCTTGAACAACTTCTTGCATAATTATAATATCTTCTCTGTTATAAAAAACCGACCTAAATTGCCTGCCGTAAAACATAGATGCCGAACGCCGGAAATTCGTTGCGACATCTTTCGGATTTTAACACTTTTAAATGCCAAATGAAAGCAATAGACTTTACCGTTTTAAACTATTATCATCGGCTTTATGGCGCGTTCAGGTAAAGGCAAAAATAATTTCAGCCGCAGCAAACAAAAAAATAAGCGTTCGGACAATTCCCGTCGTAGAGAACGAATAGACAAACGAGATTTTGCACAGAAAAGTTCCACTGAAATTTCCGCGTCGAAACCGACGCTGACGCAGCAGAAAGCTCTGGAAAAACTGCTCGAAGGAATCGGAACGCCCAAACCGCAGCCGTTTGTCCCGGACGATTTTCAAACCGAAGCTCTCGAAGCCATCGAGACCGAAGACGTTTTGGTTACCGCGCCGACGGGCAGCGGAAAAACCTGGATTGCGCGTGAAGAAATCAGAAGATTATTAAAGAGCGGAAAACGCGCCTGGTACACAACGCCTCTGAAAGCCCTGACGAACTCGAAATACACGGAATTTTCCGAAGAGTTCGGCGCGGAAAACGTCGGCGTGCTGACGGGCGATCGCAAAGAGAATTGGAACGCGCCTTTAATTGTCGGCACGACGGAAATCTATCGCAATCAATTATTCGACGCGCTCCGCCACGGCGAACAGGTCAGCACGGATTTCGTCATTCTGGACGAAGCGCATTATCTGGCGGACGAATATCGCGGACACGTCTGGGAAGAAGCGATCATTTTATCGCCGCCGCGCATTCGTCTGCTGCTGCTTTCGGCAACCATCGGCAACGCCGAAGAATTTGCGCTCTGGATCGAGGAAGTGCGCGGCGTAAAGGTGCGCGTCATCAACCGCGCCGGCTCGCGTCCGGTCGAACTCCGCGCCGCTTTTCTCGCGCCGAACTCGCAGCTTTTTCCGCTGCTCGGCGAAAACGGCAAACTCAACCGCGACATCGAACAATTTGCTCAAAAAGACAACCGCTTCGATCATCGAAGACGCAGGTAATTAGAGCGTAAATTAAATTTTAAGGCGTTTGAAAAAAGTTTGGAGTCCCGCCTT
>CAYUGW010000698.1:0-2438 GCA_964444245.1 uncultured Blastocatellaceae bacterium
CCATTCGTGAGCTTTTTCCGACGCTTTTTCGTCAATCATTACGGAAAGTTCGGTCGCTTGATCGAGCGGATTTCCGGTTTTCAAGTTTTTCGCTTTTTCGACGAATTTTTTCGTCCATTCATCAAAAAGTTTTTGGTGAACGAAAACTCTCTGCACCGAAATGCAAACCTGTCCGGCGTGCGTAAATGCGCCGAACGCAGTTCTTTCGACGGATTTTTCCAAATCCGCGCTTTCGTCAATAATCACCGGCGCATTGCCGCCGAGTTCGAGCGTGATCATTTTCTTTTCCGCTTTCGATTTCAGATTCCAGCCGACTTCCGCGCTTCCCGTAAACGAGATCATCTTGATTCGCTCATCTTTCAGAATCAAATCCATATTTTTCGTATCCATCGGCACGACTTGGAGAGCGTTTTGCGGCAAACCGCTGTTTTGAAAAACTTCGGCTAAAAGCAGAGCCGTCAAAGGAGTTTTGCGGCTCGGTTTGATAATTATCGCGTTGCCGCAGGCAAGCGCGGGCGCGACTTTGTGACCGACGAGATTAAGCGGAAAATTAAACGGAGTGATACCGTAAATTACGCCGCGCGGAACTCGCTTAGTCCAGCCGGTTTTTCCTTTTCCGCTCGCTTGCGTATCAATCGGAACAATCTCGCCCGTAAATCTTTCGGCTTCCGAAGCCGCCCATTCAAACGTGGCGATTCCCCGCAAAACTTCGCCGCGAGCCGTTTTTATCGGCTTGGCGGATTCTTTTGCAATCGTTTCGGCAAATTCAGTTTCTCTTTCTCCGATTCCTTCGGCGATTTTTCGCAAACCTTTTGCAATTTCAAAACGCGCGAGTTTTCGCATTTCTTTAGCAGCATTTTCGGCGGAAGCAATCGCTTCTTCCATTTCATCGCGGTTTGCCTGAGAAACATTTGCCAGAATTTCATTTGAAAAAGGCGATATTACTTCAAAAGTTTTTGAAGTTTCGCGCCACTTGCCGTTTAAAAAAAGCTTTTTCGTTTCCATAATTTTTTCACATTTATTGCTAATCTTATTTACTTAAGTTAAACTTTCGGGAGTTTTGAATCAAATTTTGTGGAGAAAAAAAAGAGATGAGATTTTTTTAAAATCGCTTTAATAGTTTCGGCTTTAACTAGTTTTATTGCGGCTTGCGGCGAAACGCCTTCGAATAATTCGGCAACTTCCAATAACGGGAATTCGGCGGCTAATAATACGGCAACTACCACAGCGCAGCCGACGGCGACGATTGATGATTTAGCCTCGGCAAGAAAGATTTACAATGAAAGATGCGAACGCTGTCATAAATCGGACGGATCGGGCGGCGAGGTTGATATTGAAGGAACGAAAATAAACTCGGAAGATCTGCGCACCGAAAAAATGAAGAAAATGGATGATGCCAAATACATCAAATACATCACCGAAGGAGTTCCAAGCAAAGGAATGCCGGCGTTCAAAAAAATCTTGAGCGAAGCGGAAATCAAGGATGTCGTCAAATTTATCCGCGCCGAATTTCAATCAAAATAGATTTTCGGTTTGCAAATAACTTCCCTAAAATCTAAACTTCTAAATGTTATGCACCTGTAGCTCAGCTGGATAGAGTATCTGGCTTCGAACCAGAGGGTCGCAGGTTCGAATCCTGCCGGGTGTACCATTTTTAAGACTAAAAAAGAGCTTTCGGATCCGAAAGCTCTTTTTTGCTTTTTTCCCTTGATTTTGCTTTAATTGCTACAAGAACGAGTTTTTTCAGCACATCCGGTTTTGCCTTTTTACTTTTTCCCTTTTACTTTTTAACTTATGTCCATTTTAATTGCCGAAGACAATTCGGTTCAGCGTCATTATTTATCCGAATTGCTCGCTCAGGAATTTCCCGAGTCAACGCCCGTTATTGAAGCGACGGACGGAAATGCGGCGGTTGATCTGGCACTCGAGCATAAACCCGATCTTTGTATTCTGGATATTCAAATGCCCGAATTTTCCGGCGTTAAAGCGGCGCGGGCGATTTGGCGTGATTTTCCCGAAGCAAGAATTATTTTCTGGACGCAGTTTCCGCACGAAGTTTATATCAATGAAATCCGCAAGATAATCCGCTCGCTCGATCCGGCTCCGGCTTACGGTTTTATTCACAAAAACAACCCGGAAGCCCGTTTTTTGCGGTTTGTCGCCACCGTTCTGGAAGACGGCGCGGATATGATTGATCCGGCTTTTAAGGATTCTTTTAAACGTCCACTTTTGACCGAATTTGAAAGCGAAGCTTTGCGCTATCTCGCACTCGGGCTTTCAAATTGGGCGATTGCCCGAAAATGCTCTTTGTCGCTGCGCGGTGTGGAAAGCCGTCTGGCGACGCTTTATGAAAAACTTTTTGAGAATTTATCCGAAGGCACGGTCAACGAAAAATACGACAAACTTGCCTATAATGTCCGCACACGCGGATTTTTCGA
>CAYUGW010000699.1:0-2421 GCA_964444245.1 uncultured Blastocatellaceae bacterium
ATTTGCGGATTCTTTCGATAATCGCCGGAGTTGTCAGACCGATCCGGCGACTGAGTTCGGCATAACTCGTCCGCGCATCTTTTTGCAGTTCGATAAGTATTTTCCAGTCAATTTCGTCTATCATTTTAGATTTTAAAGTCAAACGCGGTAATTTCCAAAGATTATAAAGTTTTTCCCGTTTAAAAACTAATCAAACCCATTCAAAAAAACGGGCAAATCAGTTAAAATATTTATTAACGTATAAATCAAATTTATAACCGAGATATTTCAAAAAAGGAGATTGCCCAGATGTTTAGCGAACAAACTTTAACGACCAGCCCCGCGACGATGACCAATTACGCCGTAAAGGACGAGGATTTACCCGATTTTACCGATATGCCGTTTGAGGACATCGAAGAATTGCCGCTCGAACATCCGGGCGCGACTGATCCCGAATACCGCAAGCGGCGCGATTATATTGCGAGTCTGGCAAAAAAATTCCGCGAAACCGGAAAAATCACCGACGTAGATTACAACGAAGACGAACAGAGCGTCTGGCGGTATGTCGCCGGCGAACTCGAAGAACTGCACCAAAAACGCGCGTCGCCCTTTTATCTTCAGGCAAAAAAGAATTTAGGCATCAGCAACGAGCGCATTCCGCAACTGACGGAAATGACCAAACGTCTGCGGGAAACGACCGGATTTCGCCTCGCGCCGATTGAAGGTTTGGTTGACACGCGCGCTTTTCTGAGCTGGCTGTCGTGGCGGACGATGCTTTCGACGCAGTATATCCGCCATCATTCGCGTCCCGGTTACACGCCCGAACCCGACATCGTACACGAAGCGATCGGACATATTCCGATGTTCACGAATCAGGCATTCGCCGATTTTTCGCAATTTATCGGACACGGCGCACGCATTGCGACCGATCAGCAGATCGAAGAATTAGGCAGACTTTACTGGTTCACGGTCGAATTCGGTCTGGTCGAAGACGAAGGCGACATCAAGGCTTACGGCGCGGGACTTCTTTCAAGTTTCGGCGAACTTGAACACGCATTTTCCGATCATGTTGAAAGGAAACCCTTTGATCTGGAAGAAGTCATCAACACGCCCTTTACTTATTCCGATATGCAGCCGCTTCTTTTCATCGTTCCGAGCTACGCCGAACTCAAAGAACAGACGCGCAAATATATCGAAAGTTTCGGCAAAAGATAGTTTTTGAAAAAGGTAAAATTCAAAAGGAAACGATTTATTTATGGATGAAGCGGTGCTGTACAATAAAATCGGTGTCGAATATAACGAAACGCGCTGCGCCGATGCGTTTTTGACGACGCGGTTTCAGCACTTTCTTTCTCCGATTGAAGACGAAAATTATTTGGATGTCGGCTGCGGAACAGGAAATTACACTTGCGCTTTGGCGAAGGATGATTATCAATTTTACGGAATTGATCCGAGCGAGCAGATGCTCGAAAATGCGCGTCGAAGAAATTGCAATGTGATCTGGCAAAACGGCGAAGCCGAAAATCTGCCGTTTGAAAGCGGGTTTTTCGGCGGCGCGATCGCTTGTTTGACAATTCATCACTGGAAAGATTTACACAGAGCGTTCAGCGAAATCTGCCGCGTCTTAAAACCGGAAGGTAAATTTATTTTATTTACATCTTTTCCCGAACAAGTGGAAGGTTATTGGCTAAATTATTATTTTCCGCAAATGCTGCGTGATTCGGCGGCACAAATGCCGGGACTGCCGAAAGTCGAGGACGCTCTGCGAAACGCCGGATTAAAGATCGAAAACACGGAAAATTATTTTGTTCGCGATGATTTGCAGGATAATTTTCTCTACTGCGGCAAAGATCGCCCGAAATTGTATTTCCGCGAAGACGTGCGAAAAGGGATTTCTTCTTTCTCTGCACTTGCCAATCGCGAAGAAGTCGAGCGCGGTCTGCAAGAGTTGGCGGAAGATATTGAGAGCGGAAAAATTTCCGAAATAATCGAAAAACACAGAAACGATAAAGGCGATTATATTTTTATCGTCGCAAAAAAAGATTTATGCAATACATTCAGCGGTTAATGCAGGCTTTTGATTTGTCTGACGGTTTTGCTCGCGTCTTTTGTCGAGGCACAGTTAAACAACTATAAATTTTCATATAACGTCAAAAGTTAAATGAAAAAAAAGTGGAGAAATACAAAATGAAAGTTTTAGTTAAGTCAGGATTATTAGTATTTATTCTTTTAATTTCAGCACAAATCGGTTATTCATGCGTTTGTGTGCAGAAAAAACACAAAGAAGAAATTGAGAAAACCGACTTTATTTTTGTAGGAAAAGTAGTTGAAATTACCGAAGACAAAACTTACGTTCCACCAAAAATTAAAAATGTTTCTCCTTCTTTCTCGACTTTAGATAAAAGCAGAAAAAAGCCTGTTTGATTTCCAAGCTGATTTTTG
>CAYUGW010000700.1:0-2418 GCA_964444245.1 uncultured Blastocatellaceae bacterium
GTTTTCTATTTAGGAATTTTCAGCGAATCTTTGATTCAGAGATTTATGCAGATTCCGGGATAATTGCAAAAAACAAAAACTATTCAAAACATTTTCGGATGTGCTATTCTATAGACAGCCTCACGGCTAACCGCTTATGGAAATTGTTTCCGAAATCAAAGGAAAACTCGGTGAAGAGTGGCTTCCCTTTATTTATAAAGAAAAAGTGCGGACGCAGCGAACGCGGTCGCATCGGCTGGAAATCGCAAAGCGCGAAAACCGGGCGATCATTCAGCACACTCTGCTCGGAGTCGAACTCAAAGTCGGCAACAAACGTTTTTCCTGTCCCGATCTGTCAACTGCCCGGTATTTGCAAATTTTCGCCCGTTTCGGTTGTCAGGAAGTCGCCGTTCCCTACGATATTACAAAGATTTCCACGCTCGCCGACCAACTCGAATCTTCGTGGCATAAAAGTCTTCTGCTTTTAGATGACGGCGCAAAAGACAAAACGGCTTCCGTCAAAGGACGGATGCGTTCGGCTCTGCTCAAGGAAATGCGGCAGGAAATTGAAGAAATCGGCGCGGGTTCTTTGATGCCTGAATTCAGACAAAGCACTAAACAGCGACAATAAATTTTGAAATTTCAGAAATTGAAAAAAGATTTAACATTCGATCATTTTCATTTTCCGAATTTCTGTTCTAAAATGCCTTAATTTTTTATTACAACTTTTGAAACCATTAATATAATCAAATAAATATGTTAGACGAAATGCCGGTATCATATAAATCGAAAACAAAGGAACTGACACTTCCCTTTCCTTATAATAAACGCCCTTTTTGCCGCTACGAACCGATTGAAAAAAAGGTTGATTTTGCCAAAGTTTTGATTATGAACAACCTTTTGCGTTATGAATCCGATGTTTCTGATCTAGCAAAAACGGAATGGAAGGAAACCCTCGATTCAAAATTAAAATTCGAGCGCAAGATTTCAGCAATGGCGTGTAATAATATCGCGCAGAACGTCGTGCGGCTCGTCAAACAGCCGAAAACTATGACCGTACATTTATCGGAAGTCGCGCAAGCGGCGGAAAATTTCCGTCCCGATGCGATCGTAATGAGCGGAACGCTTTCGGATTTCGATTATTATAATCCGGCGCATCTCGAAAAATTCAGGGACTTTATCACGACAACTAAAATTCCCGTTCTCGCCATCTGCGGCGCACATCAGCTGGTCGGCACGAGCTTCGGCGCGGAATTGAAAACTCTGGACGATTTGAATCCTTCGGAAAAACGTGTGAATCGCGTTGTCGAATATCAATATCGTTTTATCAAAATTACGGATACGTCCGATCCGATTTTTGCCGGAATTGCCAACGCGGACAGCGAAGAAGCGAGAGTTTGGCAGGATTACACCTTGGAAGACGACATTTTGCGCGTCTGGCAAAATCACGGTCTGAAAGTTGACGGCATTCCCGAAGGTTTCGAACTTCTGGCGACTTCTTATCTCTGTAAAAACCAAATGATGGTCAAAAGAAGCGAAGGACAGATGATCTACGCCGTCCAGTTTCATCTGGAAAAATCATTTGAAGACTGGTCGAAAAACCCGACGCGTTGGGAACACGTCAACGAATCGCGCGACGGGCGGATTTTGTTCGAGAATTTTCTTAAATTAGCTCTCAAGCATAAAAACAATTAGAAGCTATCGCAAAATATGAAATAACCCGTTAAGTGAGCGGTCTTTGACCGCTCACTTAACGGTGGTTTGTATTTTTAGATAGCTTTTAGAAATTTGTTGGTTTATTGAATAACAAAGTTTAAACAATGAGAAGTGAGAAATGAATTTTCATTTCTCACTTCTCATTTTAAAATCGCCTTAATCAAAACATCTCTCCGGCACATTTTCCAGCGTATTTATAATCAGCCTGTCAACAACGGCGTTGAAATCATTTCCCGATTCTTCATAAACTTTTAATTGTTCGTCGGCGGAAGTTCCGCGTTCCAGAATCGTATGAATATGTTCGATTTCCTTGCGCGAATCCAGTTGATCCACGACATCATCAACAAATTCGAGCAGTTCGCGAATCAAATCCTTGACCGGCACTTCCTTTTGTTTGCCGAGATCGAGCAGCATTCCGTCCAACCCGTAGCGCACCGCGCGCCATTTGTTTTCTTGAATAAGGCGGCGGTGATACAGACGGAAACCGAGATTTTTATCAATCAAAGTATCGAGTTTGCAGACAATCGCCTGAAAAAGCGCGGCAACCGCAATCGTGTCGTCAACGCGCGTCGGAATATCGCAGATTCTGAACTCCAGCGTCGGGAAAAGTTGATGCGGGCGAATGTCCCACCAGATTTTCGTCGCGTCCTGCATACAATTCATTTTTATGAGAAGATCGACATAACTCTGATATTGCTGGGCGGATTCGAAATGATCGGGAAT
>CAYUGW010000701.1:0-2414 GCA_964444245.1 uncultured Blastocatellaceae bacterium
GAAATATCGAGGTGAACCAACCGACGGTTCTCGAAACATCCGTGTTTTCAACTATTTCTTCGCGTCCGTGTCCTTCCAGATGAATTAAAATCTCCGGTCTTTTCGTCCATTCGGTAAGTGTTTTTGAAAGCGCATAGATTAAAACATCGTTAATTCGCGCGCGAAAAGTTTGTAGAGTTTTCTGCAGAAGGGTTTGTGTTTCGGCTTCGCTGCAAAAAACTCTGACGGTTTCGGTTGAAGATTCGATATTTTCACCTTCGGCAAAATCACGCGGCAATAAAGTTTTTTCGCTCGCCGCAATTTTATTCCAATAATCAATTTCCTCCGCTACATTCGGAGAATCCGCGTAATTTTTAATCCGGCTTGCCCAGTGCGCAACAGAGGTTGTTTTCGGGGGAAGCGAAATTTCTTGTCCGCTAATAATTTGTTGATAAACCGTTTGGAAATCTTCGAGCATTATTCTGAAAGAAAGCCCGTCAACGGCAATATGGTGGGCTGTCACCAGCATTCGCATTTCTTGTTTATCGCCCAAATCGAATACGGCAATTTTTAGCAAGTTTCCGCTGTTTAAGTCGAAATCTTCTTGCAGAAGGTCAGCCTGCTTTTCCAGTTCTTTGCCCATTGAATTTCGGTCAAAGTTGGACAAATCAATATATTTGAATGGAATTCTTCGATTTTCCCCGCTATACACCTGTATCCATTGGTGATTGGTTTCTCTGTAGCGGTATCGCAATGCTTCGTGATGATCAAAAACGGATTGCCAAGCCTGTTCAATCGCGGAAATGTCAACATCGGGCTTTACTTTGAACATCATCGCTTGATTCCAATGGTGCGGATTTTTGAGTTTCAATCCGAAAAACCAACTCTGAATCGGAAGCAATGGCATTTCACCTGTTAATGTCGCTTCTTCTGTTGAGGCATTTCGTGTTTCGTTCAAAACCTTTGCCAAGCCCGCAATCGTCGGGTTTTCAAACATTTGTGTCGTTGAAATATACAGACCCTGACGGCGGCAATGCGAAACAATTTGAATACATTGAATCGAATCTCCGCCAAGTTCAAAAAAATTATCGTCAACGCCGATTGCCGGAATATTCAATATTCTTTCCCAAATATGCTTCAATTTAAATTCGATTTCACTTAAAAACCGCGTAGAAGGTTCATCTTCAACCTCCGCCGTCAAATCCTTCCGACCGACAAGCAGTTCGAGCAATTCGCGTTTGTCGGCGGAAAGCTCGCTCAATTTTTCGTCGAAAACCGTTTGGGCTGCTGTCTGTTTCATAAAATTTATCGTTCGTTCTTAAATCTACCTGCTGTTTTTCGTCAATTTTTCCTTCAAAGCTCTGGCTTCTTCATCGGACATTTGCTCGATTTTTCTTATCAATTCCATTAAATCTTCAGCGTTTTTGACGGGCGTTTGAACTTCCCCGGAGATTGCCGACGAATTTGCCCGCGCCGTGCGAGCCAAGGGCATCGGAGTTTCTTTTTTTCCGATTGATTGCAAAGTTTCAAATAAACAATCGGAAAAGTTCCGTGCCTGTGTTTCGCTTATTTTTGCCGGTCGAAAATCAATCGCCAACCGAATATCGGGCGTATTGCTTTCGTGATTCAGATTAAACTGCGAAGTCAACGGAAAATAAGTCTGGTCGGACGCATAAATGTCAGTAACTTTTACTACCTCGATTGATTGCAGCGATTGATAAACGTGAAAATATGTGTAATTAAAAGCCGTATCAAATAAATTTCGCTTGTTATGAAGACGCAAAATTTCCGAAAGCGGAAAACGTCTGTGCGGCAATAAATCGGTTTCGGCAGCAAAGGATTTTTGAACGATGCCGGCAAAACCGAGATTATCCAGATCAAGTCGAAACGGAACGGCATTCAAAAACAGACCGACGGCGCGTTCGGCATTTGTCGTTTCGGGTCTGCCGTTATACAACAAAGCGGTGCAGACATCGGTTTTCCCCGTCAAAATAGAAATTGTTCGCAGATGTGCGGCAAGCAGAACGCTTTTAAGGGGAATACTCATTTCTGCCGTAAAATCGAAAATGTCTTGCGAAACGGCAAGCGGAATTTCAAGATACATTCGCTCGGTCTGATTTGTTGTTGATTCTTTTTGTTCAAAGGCTTTCGCAACAATGCAGCCTTCAAATTCGTTCAAATTTTTTTTCCAGAAAGTTTGCTGATTCACTGAAGTTAGTGTGTTTTTTTCAAGCCGAACATATTCGGAATATGGCGGCGGCACGGGCAATTCCGGCTGATTTTCGTTTTGCAGAAAGGCGGAATATACAGTTAATAAATCACTTAAAAGCGTGGCGACGCTCCAGCCGTCGAGAACTGGTTCGCTCAAAGTGATTTGGAAACTATCTTTGTCTAAAAGATGGGTAGTAAAACGGGCAAGCGGCGCATTTGTCCAA
>CAYUGW010000702.1:0-2413 GCA_964444245.1 uncultured Blastocatellaceae bacterium
AAACAGAAATTTAAGTGGGCAAAAATAAAGGCTACAATTCAATCCTTTTTCTGACGACCTTGAGCGTTTATCTCGGCTTGGTTCTGGTCGGTGCGCCTTCGTCCGTTCTGGCACAGCAGGCGGCTTTGACGCAGAGGTTTGAAATTCAGAATGAGTTTGAAACCGAAGACGATTTAGACAAAAAGCCTGATGATGAAACTCTGGAAGATTTTCTGCTTGTTCGCCTCGATGCCGCATTAAATGAATTTGTCAAAGATTTACGCCAATTAAACCGCGACGGAAAATATAAAACTAAAAAGGGAAGCTCAACCGGATTTTCAGCTTCGTTTTGCCCGGAAGGAATAACGTCCAGAGCTTCAAGCATTGTTTTTGATGATAATAATTGGTCTCCCAAAGCATTATTTAACTTTAGCAAAAAATTAGATGTGTCCAAGGGCAGTGACGATATAGATAATCTGCCGAGTTTTATCGAGGCATCACAGCAATACGAAAACGAATTTTGCAAGTTTTTTGATGTCGGAATAAATCTCGATAAAGACGAACTTAAAGTCAAAATTTCCTTTTCACAAAATCCGCAAAATGCTTTTATTACGGCGGAAAATCTGAATTCGCTTTTTTCCATCAAAGCACTTAATGCTCAGAATGCGGTTACCAAACAATTTTACGAAAACACCCGCGCCAAAGCTGATAATCAGTATGTTCGGATAGTTACGCGCCTTCCGCGCGGCTCGCTCAATGCGCTTGTTAAAAGCGAAAAACAAGCAAATTGAGTTTCGGGCGAAGGTCTTTAAATCTAATAAAGAACGCATCTTTCCGTCATAAAAACTCTCTTTCCAACCTTTTCTTTTCGCAGAAATCCGTTACAATCAAAGGTTTGCCGCGTGCGTCGGGGTATTTTAAAGTGATTTTTTTTCAGATTTACGATTGAAAAAATAAGGTAATGAACTAAACGTAATGTTTTATAAATTGCCGCTAGCTTATGTTCTTTGAAAAAATAAAAACCGTAAAAAGTTTAAAAGCGTTTTTCGCTGGGAGCGCAGGCATCCTTGCCTGCTGAGTGCGATAGCACGAAAACAATTTCCGAATCATTCAAGGAAATTTAACAGTAAAGGCATTTCACGCCGCGAAGCGCGACGTGGCAGGCAGGGATGCCCGCGCTCCCAGCGGAAAAGTTGATTTTTTATTACGGTATTTATTTTTCAAAGCACATAAGCTAGTGGCAATTTAAAATAAAATATGAATTATTAAGTTCACTGCCGTCAATCGAAATCGGCAATAGTGAGGATTAAATATAATGGCTAGTTTTGTAGATAATGCAGTAAAAAAGATTTTCGGTTCGGCGACCGACCGTTTTTTGAAAAAGGTCAAGCCGATTGTTATTCAAATCAACGAATTAGAACCGGCGATGAAAAAAATGTCGGATGACGAATTAAAGGCGCAGACGGCGAAATTCAAGGAAAAAGTGGCACGCGCGATCGAGGGAATCGAAGACCGGAAAGAAAAGATCAAAGCCGAGCAGGAAGTTCTGCACGAAATCCTGCCCGAAGCCTTTGCGACCGTGCGCGAAGCATCCATCAGGGTTACGGGAATGCGTCATTTCGATGTGCAATTGATCGGCGGCGTAACCCTGCATCAAGGGAAAATCGCCGAGATGCGAACGGGTGAAGGTAAAACGCTCGTTTCGACTCTTCCGGCATATCTGAACGCTCTGACGGGACGCGGCGTTAATATCGTTACGGTTAATGATTATCTGGCTTCGCGCGACGCGGAATGGATGGGAACGATTCACGAATTTTTGGGTTTGACCGTCGGCTGTATCCAGAATGAAATGGACGATTACCAGCGCAAAGAGCAATACGCCTGCGACATAACTTACGGAACGAACAACGAATTCGGTTTCGATTATCTGCGTGATAATATGAAATTCGATCCCGAACAGCTCGTTCAGCGCGATCATTATTACGCGATCATTGACGAGGTTGATTCGATCCTGATTGACGAAGCGCGAACGCCTTTGATCATTTCCGGCGCGTCCGACGAAGCGACCGACAAATATTTCACGGCAAATCAGATCATCCCACATTTCGAACGCGGGCATAAGGACGAAGAAACCAAGAAAACGACGGGCGATTATCTGCTCGATGAAAAAAATCATTCGTCCGTTTTGACCGAACAGGGCGTTGCCAAAGCCGAAAGACTGCTCGGCGTTGAAAATCTTTATGACCCGGCGAATATGGAGCTTCTCCATTGCGTCGAACAAGCACTCAAAGCACACACGCTTTACAAAAAAGATCATCATTACGTCGTTCAGGACGGCGAAGTCATTATCGTTGACGATTTTACGGGACGCTTGATGTCCGGTCGCCGCTGGTCTGACGGTCTTCATCAAGCGGTCGAAGCTAAAGAAGGCGTA
>CAYUGW010000703.1:0-2405 GCA_964444245.1 uncultured Blastocatellaceae bacterium
CGATCTGCGCCACAACTTTAACGCGCATTTCGTCTATGATCTGCCGTTCGGCAAAGGACAAAGATTCGGCGGCAGCGCAGGCGGATTCTTAAACGCTCTGATCGGCGGATTTACCGCGACAGGCGTTTTGCGCTATCATTCGGGCTTTCCTTTAACGCCGGACAACGGATTTAACTTTCCGTCAAATTTCTTTATTCAAGGCGCGGCAACGGTCATTCGCCCGCTGCGTTCGAGCTTTACGCGCCGAGATCCGTCGGGCAATCCGAATTTATTTGCCAATCCGCAGGAAGCCAGAGCGAGTCTCGCACCGACGCGTTTCGGCGAAGTCGGTTCACGCAACGTGATTCGCGCCCCCGCTTATTCGACGTTCGATTTCGGATTGCACAAGCGCATCTTTTTGCCGTGGAACGAACGCCACAATATCGAACTGCGGGCGACGTTCTTTAATTTGTTCAACACGGTAAATTTTTCGGCGCGACCGGGCGAAAACCGTTTCACCTTGTCGAGTCCGGCAAATTTCGGGCGCGTTACGCAAACGGTCGGACCGCGCGGCGGCGCACGTGAGATGGAATTTGCCATTCGCTACAGTTTTTAACGAAAACCCAAATTTGGAGGAAAAAAATGAACGAAGAACAAGAAGATAACAGAACTTACAAAGTCGTGGTCAATCACGAAGAACAATATTCAATCTGGTTTGCCGATCGCGAAAATGCTCTCGGTTGGAACGATGTCGGAAAATCGGGAACGAAAGCCGAATGTCTGGCATATATTGAAGAAGTTTGGACTGATATGCGACCGCTAAGTTTGCGAAGAAAAATGGAAGAGATGACGGTCGGACAGAATTAAACGGGATGAAGGAAACCGAACAAAGGGATGATAAAAATAAACGAGGAAAAATCGGACTTGATTTTCTTTCCACGCCCGAATGAGAAAGCGGAAATGAGATTTTTCTGCTTTCCCTTTGCCGGCGCAAGCCCGCATATTTTTCGTGATTGGCTTGAATTTACACCCGTTTGGAGTGAAGTCGGCACTATTCAATTGCCCGGACGCGGCTCTCGTTTATTTGAAACTCCGTATCGTCGAATCGAAAATCTGATTGAAGACTTGTCCGAAGCGATGATGCCTTTTATTGACAAGCCTTTTGCCTGTTTCGGACATAGTATGGGTGCGCTTCTGGTTTTCGAGCTTGCGCGATTTTGGCGAAGAAACTCGATAAAAATGCCTGAAATTATTTTTGTTTCAGGCTGTGTCGCGCCGCAAGTTTATGAAAAAGAAAAGCCGATTCATAAATTGCCGGATAAAGATTTGATTGGTGAATTAAATCGTTTGGGCGGAACTCCGCAAGAACTTCTTGAAAATGCGGAGCTGATGCGGCTTGTTTTACCGGCGTTACGGGCGGATTTTGAAATGCTGCATTTTTATTGCCATAAACCCGAACCTGCTTTTAATTTTCCGATTGCCGCATTCGGCGGTGATTTCGATAAAGATGTTGATTTTAACCGTTTGCAAGCTTGGGAAAAGCAGACCACAAATGATTTTTCGATGGAAATTTTCAGCGGAGATCATTTTTTTCTGCTTTCTCAAACTTTACCGCTTTTGGCAAAGATAAATGAAAAACTGAAGATTTGTTTAGGAAAAGCGGTTTCTGCCCAAAAAGCGTAAATCGGCGAACTGATGGATTTTGAGCGTGACGAATTGCATATTTGGCAAATTTCTCTGATACAAAGTCGAGATACGATTGAAACTTTGGCGAATCATCTGGATGAAAACGAGCGGGCGAAAGCAGAGAAATTTCGATTTGAAACAGATCGACTGAATTATGTAATTTCGCACGGAGCAAGGCGGGAGATTTTGGCGAAATATCTAAAATGTGTGCCGAATGCAATTAAATTCAAGAAAAATTATTACGGAAAACCATTTTTACGCGAAAACAAAAAAAAGATTTATTTCAATCTTTCGCATTCTCACGAAATTGCTTTGCTGGCGGTCGCCAAAAAAAGACGAATCGGCGTTGATATTGAGGCTATTCGCACAAATTTCGACGTGATAAACATTGCCGAACAATTTTTTTCAACGCCTGAAATAGAAATTTTGCAATCGATTCCGGGAAATTTAAGAACAAAAGCATTTTTCGATTGCTGGACACGAAAGGAAGCATTTATCAAAGCTGTCGGACGGGGTTTGTCTTATCCATTAAAGGAATTTTCCGTAGCTTTTTCTCCGTTCGAGCGGGCGCAGCTCATTTCGCTCGAAAATATCTATATTAAACCCGAAAATTGGCGGATTATCGAATTAAATATTGCCGATAATTACGCGGCGGCGGCGGCAATGGAATCAAAGAAAACGAAAACAAAATTATTTGTATGGAACTGCTCGAAAAATACTTAAATATTCGTCCGGCAATG
>CAYUGW010000704.1:0-2388 GCA_964444245.1 uncultured Blastocatellaceae bacterium
TGTCGGCTTCGGTGCGGCGGGCGATCAGCCGGTTCCGAATGCGTATGTCAGGTAATTTTTAATAAATTTTCCGGCAAACTATTTTGTCCCTCCGGTTTGTCGGAATAAAAAAAGCCCTTGCGCCGAACAAGGGCTTTTTCTTTTGAAAAATCTTACTTTGAGAATATTTCACGAATCTTCACGGCGCGTTCAAGAGCGTCAGCGTTTTCCAGAATTTGGTAGTGTTCTAATTTGTGTTGCTCAAGTGAGATTCAATCATTCGCTCCGTAGGAGCATTAGTTAATAGCCCAGCCATTGATGGCTGTGGAGAGCGGATCAATCGATGAATTCCAGTCCTGAAAGGACGAAAGAAATCTTTCGTCCTTTCAGGACTGATAATAATTCGACAATTATCCCGAACGATAAATCGTTGGGCTATTAACGAGAAGTCCCTACGGGACAAAAAAATTCCGATAACACAAATTAGGACACTACCGGAATCAGATTTCTATTGAATATTTCATAAAATACGGATAAGCTGAAAAGACGGGTTTAAGTAAAAACACAGCCGAAAAGAAAAAAACAAATGGAGAAGTATTGATAATGACAAACAAAAACGAAACGGACGAACAGAAACAAAAAGAAGACAATGAAAAAACCGGCGGTCTGGCAGGCACCGGCGCGGGCATTCTCGCCGGAGCGCAGGTCGGAACGGTTTTGATTCCGATTCCGGTCGTCGGAACTTTCGCCGGCGCACTGGTCGGCGGCGTTGTCGGCAGCAAGGTCGGCAAAAAATACGGCGGCGCGATGCTCGATAAATTCGGCGGCAAAAAGGAAGCCGCTTCGGAAAATAAACCGGACGTTGCCGCGGAACTTGCCAAACTCGCCAAACTTCACAAAGACGGCGTTTTGGACGACGATGAATTCAAAGCGGCTAAAGCATCGCTTTTGAATTTGTAAAAAAAATCGAATATCAAATAATTTCGTCTTTCGTTCCGTAGGAACAAATTGTAAATAGCGCGACGATTTATCGTTGGGTTGTAACGATAAAAAGTTTTAAGTCCCGTAGGGACGGCAGAAAACAAACAAATTCTGCCGTCCCTACGGGACTTTATTTTCCGCCAAACCGATTCCCAACGATAAGGGTCTTTGAAGAATAAATTCGGTAGTAAAAAAAAAGGCTTTCGGCTGGGAGCGCGGGCATCTTGCCTGCACCGTTCGAGGCTTTGCGAGAACGGAACGCCCGTTTGTCACCGATAAACTTTCGAGTAATCAAGGCGTGCGTCCATTCCTTACTTCGCTCGGAACGGACGGGCAGGCAGGATGCCCGCGCTCCCGGCTTAAAAGTTAAATTTTTATTACGGCTTTTATTTTTCAAACATTATAATCGTCGGGCTATTAGCTGATGTTCCTACGGAACGGAAAAAAAATGAAAAATCAAAATATTACTGCTTCGACACGAATTTCTCCCGAATCTTCACCGCTCGCTCCAAACTGTCAACATTTTCCAGAATCTTAAGGCGCAAATCCCGGTCGAGCTTCGGGTTTTTCTCCAGAAAATCATTAACGACTTTCAAGGCTTCCGCCGACTTTTGTCCGCCGATAAATGAAGAAAGCCAGCCGTTGACGAAAAATATTTTTCTGTTTTGTTTCAAATTCGGGAGTTCCGCCAGAGCTTTTTCTAAATAAGGCAAAGTGAGATCGGCGTGGCGCGGCGAATTCCAGACGGCAAACGCCGATTCGATCCAGCTTTCGGAGATTTCTTTGTTATTTACAAAATCGTTCCAGAATTTCGCTTTATTTTCCGCAGTCGGAATTCCGGCGCGTGCGGCATAAGCATAGCGTTTCGCCGCGTCGTCGGTTTCGGTTTTTTCGAGTTCGGCGAGAAGTTTCAAGCCCTCCGCATCGCCTAAAATTATCAGGCGCGTTACGATGTCGAATTTGTCTTTGGCTTTTAAGGGCGGAAATTCAACCGTTGTATCCTGAGAAGACTTATATACTTCTTTTACTTCTTTTTTTACTCGACGAGGTTTGTCGACGAGATTGTTTGCCTGAAAGAGTCCTTGCTTTAACGCGTTGCGGGCATTTTCGCTGGAAGCAATATTCAGAAACGCCCGGTAATACGTGATTTTTTGCCCGAGTGTCGGCGCAGTTTGGATTTTTTCGATGAGAAGATTTTCGAGCTTAGGCGCGAATTGTTTGGCTTGTTCTTCCGTCAAATAATAATTCATCGCAACTCCGACGCGACCTAAAAGCGTTTGAATAGTGCTTTCGTCCGATTCGACATTGATGTTTTTGATGACGAGTTTTACATATTCTTCGGGAGCGAGTTCGTAAAATCGAAGCGAATCCCACAACGCGCCCCACATCATCGAGCGCAGAAAATCGTCTTTTTCGTTTTGGATATTT
>CAYUGW010000705.1:0-2385 GCA_964444245.1 uncultured Blastocatellaceae bacterium
TGACGGCAATTTATTTGCCAACCGTCCGCGTCTGTTTAATGTGACAAACCGGGTTATAACTCGCGAACCTTTTACCGTAACAACCGTAAGAATTCGCGGCGGAGTGAGAGTTCCGACCGTTCTGCGGCTTTATCTGACCGGAATCGAGGGCGCACCGATTATTGCTTCGGGACTACCTGTTATTACAATCAGAATCGGTGATGAAACAATAGCCGGTTCACCCAGGATACTAACCGGTGCGGTCTTACGCGAGCCGGGCGTTTATACGGTTGATTTCACACTTCCGCCGGAACTTGATATGGCGGGCGACGTCCCCGTAGTTTTCACAATTCTTTTTGACGGTATAACTTATCAATCACGTTTAGATGACACGGCACCGTTTGTGCGGATATTGTAAGGCGGAAATTCAACAAACAGAAAAAAGAGCGAGAGAAACTTCAAACTTCTCTCGCTCTTTTTTCTATGCAGGACACAGGCGGAAACGCGACCGTCAGGGAGCAGGAGAGATGCCGAATTTTGCACGCTCCCTGACGGTCGCGTTTCCGCCTCTATGATTGCAAAAAATCCCGATTCTTGCGAAAGCTCGCACATTATACTATTCTTAATGGGAAGCAAACAATTTAACGGCATTTTTTAGAAAATCTTTTTCTTTCGTCGTTTCTTCCAAAAAGAATAAATAAATCTTCTTAATCATACCCGTAGGAGTTATAAAAAAATTATGTCAGCAAAAGATGTTAATACAATGAAAATTGCGCCGAAAATCTGGCGCAACGGCGAATTTATCGAGTGGGACGAAGCGCGTGTTCACGTAATGACGCACGCTATTCATTACGGATCGAGCGTATTTGAAGGCATTCGTGCTTATAAAACAGAGAGCGGCGCGGCGGTTTTTCGCCTCAGAGAACATATAAAGCGTCTTTTGAATTCGGCAAAAGTATATCGTATGCCGGTTGAACGTGATTTGGATGAATTCTGCCGGGCAACCGTAGATTTGATTAAAGACAGCAAAATGGATGCGTGTTATATTCGTCCGGTTATCTTTCGCGGTCTGGACGAAGCAAAACCGGCGTTCGGCGTAAATCCGTTTCCGAATCCGGTCGAATGCTATATCGCCGCCTGGGATTGGGGCAAATACTTAGGCGAAGAAGCTCTGGAAACCGGCGTTGATGTCTGCGTTTCGAGCTGGACGCGTATCACTTCAAATTCGCTTCCGGCAGTCGCCAAAGCCGGAGCCAATTATATGAATTCGCAATTAATTAAAATGGAAGCGATTTTGGGCGGATTTTCCGAAGGCATCGCGCTCGATGATCGCGGGTTCGTTTCCGAAGGTTCGGGCGAAAATCTATTTCTTGTCAACAACGGAAAACTGATCACACCGCCGCTCGGAGCTTCGATTCTGCCCGGAATCACACGCGATTCGGTCATTGAAATTGCCCGCGAACTCGGCATCGAAGTTCAGGAAACGACGATTCAACGCGCCGCGCTTTATCTGACGGACGAACTGTTTTTCACCGGAACAGCCGCCGAAATTACGCCGATTCGCTCGGTTGACCGCATCACCGTCGGCGCAGGCAAACGCGGCGAGATCACCAAACAATTGCAGGACGTTTTCTTCGACGTAATTCACGGCAGACGACCCGCGCCGAACAATGCGCCGTGGCTGACCTACGTCAATGAAGACGAAAAAAAAACGGTAACAGCTTAAAAAACTGAGATTTCAGATTTCAGATATTACACAAAGACTGGAGCGCGAGCGTCCTCGCTTGCATGAGCGCGTGAGCGCGAAAAAGCCTTTGATTATAAGTAAGTTTATTGTAATCAATCGCCGTTTTCGCGCTTACACACCAATTGCAAGCGAAGAAATGTCCCGCGCTCCATTCGCATTTTGTTTTTGCATAATATCGGGAATCAAGTAAGACGTTTTTTTATTCTTATGGCAAAAAGATTTATTCTCGAAATAACGGTTTTCGTCTGCGGCGCACTCGTGATGATTTACGAAATTACCGGAGCGCGACTGCTCTCGCCGTATATCGGCGCGTCGAGCTATGTCTGGACGAGTCTGATCGGCGTGATCTTAGCGGCGTTAAGTTTGGGTTATTGGCTCGGCGGAAAATGGGCGGATCGCCATCCCGACATAAAAATTTTAGCTTCGGTGATTTTCACGGCAGGAGGCTTGGTTTCGCTGACGATCTTGATTCAGGAAGCGGTTTTGTCGGTTATTGCCCAAACTCCGATGATTCTCGAATTAAAATCGGTCATCGCTGCTATTTTACTATTCGCTCCGGCAAGCGTTTTTCTCGGCTTCGTTACGCCTTACGCCGTCAAATTAAAGATGTCCGCCCTCGAAGACGCGGGAAAAACCGTCGGCAGACTCTACGCGCTTTC
>CAYUGW010000706.1:0-2384 GCA_964444245.1 uncultured Blastocatellaceae bacterium
AAGCCGTTTCGCCGCCAAAATGATCGGTGTGAAGATGCGACACGATGATTGCCCGGCAAACGCTGCCCGATTCGATCAAATCATCAATAAAATCAAACAATTTCCGCTGTTCTTGTTCGTCTTTGGAAGCCGCATCAATGACGATAAATTCTTTTTTCCCGACAATAAAACAACTCGTATGAGTCGCCGGCGGCAGAGTTTTCGTCCGCAAGGCAAAGCACACAAGGCGCGAATTCAGTTCGATATAATCTATATTTCCGCCGCAGTTTTGCGATTTTTCGAGAAGATTTTGCGCGATATTTTCTATGGATTGATCTTTGATTTTTGATCTTTGATCTTTGATTTCCGGACTTTGATCTTTGGAATTTGGAATTTGGAATTTGGAATTTACAAATTCACGAAGCGCGATCAAAACCGGCGGCGCGATCAGGACTTTTGAAGTTTTCCAGCGATCAAATCCGTTTTCGGGCGCGATAAATTCGATGTTTTGCAGTTCGTCAATCGCCGCGTAAGGGTTTTGTTTCGGCGGACAAACGGCGATAAAAAACCGCGTTTTAAAGCGAATCGGCGAAAATTCGGGCGTTGTCCAAATTCCCGTATAAATAAAATCTTCCGCGTCAATCCATAATCCCCAAGTTTCCAAAATTTCGGAAAACGGAAATCTGCCGGAAATTAAATCGTCGTGAAGCGAAGCGCGTTGACCTTTTGTAAGTTTTTCGCCGTTTCTGACAAGCAAAACTCCGACTTCTTCAAAAGTTTCGCGCACCGCACCGGCGATGAGTTTCGCCGTTTCTTCCGTTTCGGCGTTTCTGACATCGGCAAGCGCATCGTCCGCTTCGATCTTTCCGCCCGGAAAACCGTGATAACCGCCTAAAAATCTTAGCTTCGGATTTCTTTTCGCCCAGAGAATTTCGGTCAAATCGTGATTTAACAAAATTAATGCCGAAGCATCCTTCGGAGTTGCGGGTTTCGGATTCATAAATTTATTCGGCAAACATTCCGAGCTTGGCAAGCTGCGCGATGCTGTCTGCAATCCAGCTTTCGAGATTGTTTAAAAGGTCTTGTTTGTCTTCGATCTCTTCGGTTGTTTCGATAAATTCGGTCATTTCCTTGAGCAAATCTTCCGCGTTGCGCGTGCCGTCCATCAAAAATAGAAGTCGGCGCGAAACTTCGTCTTCTATTTTCAAATCCAAACCGAGAAGCGTCGAAACATTATTCGCTTGACCGAGTTGCCAACGCGCCAGTTCGTTGATCTTCGGTTTTTCGCTCGCTACGGTGTTTCCTTCGGGTTGGAAAAGATGGAGTTCGATCAAATCCGTGCCGCTGATGATTTGAAACAGAATCGCCCGCGTCGTTTCGGCTTGAGCTTCAAAATCTTCGAGTTTTAAATCTTCATTAGCTTTTTCGAGAAGTTCGGGAAAAGCGGCGGCGCGTCCCCAGATTTCGCCCAGAATGCTTAAAACGGTTTTGGTCAAAGGATGATTGATCTCGATTCCGACACCTTTTGCGCCGACGAATTTTTCGACGTTCGGCGACGTTGCCGAAAAACTCGCCGATGCCGGACGAAGCGATGAAGAAACGAGAAATTTATCTAAAACTTCCGGTGCGATTTGGCGGTTTACTTCAACTTCGGCGCGGCAAAAAAGCGTCTGGCGAAAAACTCTGCCGCGAAAGAAATCGGCGTATTGTTCGCGCTTGATGATGTCGTCAATCGAAGTCAGAAGTTCGCGCACGTCGGGCGGAAAGGAATTGATTGACATCGCGTGAAATTCGGCTTCCGCTAAAAATTGTAAATCGTTTTCTTTGAGTAATTCGGCGAATTCGTGAAAATAAAACGGCTGATAAAAATCGCCCAGATCGTCGTGAAAAATATCCGCCGCGTCGTGCCGGAAATGTCTTTCGAGTTCGTTGTCGAGAACGGGTTTAAAGCTTTTTTTCTCGGTCGTGTTTTCAGATAAAAGACTCAAAAACGAAATCGCGCTGCCGACTTTTTCGAGCGGATCGCTGATTTCTGCGGTGTGAAAACGCATCATATCGCGCACCATTTCGCGCAAGCGTGCGCCCGGAAGCGCATTGTAGCTGATATAGCCGATGCCGTTTTCGGTCAGCATTTCGCTATACAAAGACAAAACTTTTTCCCGCACGAAATCGGGAATCCACGAAAAAAGACCGTGCGCGATAATATAATCGAATTTTCCGTATTCGGCGACCGTCATTTCCGTTACGTCGCCTTGCAGGAGTTCGACGTTTTTCAAATTCAACTGCGCAACCGCCTGTTTTCCTTCGACGATATGCGTTTCCGCCAGATCTATGCCGACAAAATGCGCCGTTGGTAAATTAAATCCGTGCGCGATCAGATTGCTTCCGTTGCCGCAGCCGAGTTC
>CAYUGW010000707.1:0-2376 GCA_964444245.1 uncultured Blastocatellaceae bacterium
TCGCGGGCGAAATGCACGCTAAAGCGTGGACTCCAAACGCAATTTTTTGATTCTAACTTCCGAAAAATTCTCCGATCTGCAATTTTACGCCGTTGAGGAAATCTGCGGTTTTCATCCGTTTTTTTCCTTCGATCTGTAATTCTTCGATCCTTAAAACCGTTCCCGCACCGCAGTTTATGAACAGATCTTTTTTGGCGGCATCGAGGATTTTACCGTAATTTTGATCAACTTCGCCCGTTTCCGCATCCCAGACTTCGGCTTTCCAAATTGTTACTTTTTTGCCTTGATAAAAAGTGTAGGAAGTCGGGAACGGCTGAAAACCGCGGATGTGATTATTGATCGTCGCGGCATCTGCGCTCCAGTCAATTTTTCCTTCTTCTTTGACGAGCATCGGCGCGTAGCTCGCTTTTGATTCGTCCTGTTTTTGCGGTTCGAGTTCGTCGTATCTAAGAGTTTCGCTCAAAAGTGCCGCGCCTTCAAAAGAAAGCCGCGCCATCAGATCAATCGCGTTTTCGTCTTCCGCAATTTCGGTTTCCGATTGCAGCAGAATATCGCCCGTGTCGAGTCCTGCGTCCATTTTCATCGTCGTAATTCCGGTTTTCTTTTCGCCGTTGACGATTGCCCAATTGACGGGTGCGGCGCCGCGATATTTCGGCAGAAGAGAAAAATGGACATTTATCGCGCCGCGCGGAAACATTTCCAGAAAACTCTGCGGCAAAATCCTGCCGTATGCGACGACGACCGCGACATCTGCCGCGTGCGATCTGAAAAGTTCCCGGGCTTCTCTGGTTTTAATTTTTGTCGGCTGAAAAACTTCCAGCTTATTTTCGAGCGCAAATTCCTTGACGGGCGGCGCGGTCAATTTATTTCCGCGCCCCGCCGGTCGGTCGGGCTGTGTCCAAACCGCAACCACTTCGTGTCCGTCTTGTAAAATTTGTTCCAGGCTCGGAACAGCCGCGAGCGGCGTTCCCATAAAAACGATTTTCATTCTTTCAATCTTAACGCATCTTTCATCACATAAAAAATCCAATTCTGCTCCATTACCCCGTAAAACATATAGGAATTTATGCCGGTCGCGTAAATTCCGACATCTTCGCCTGAGTGGCTTTCGCTGATCAGCGGAATCAACGCTTCTTGTTTAAAGTCCGGAGCGGTCGTTTCTTCATCGGTTAAAACCGGACGTTCGCCTTTTCTGACTCCCAGACCGTTGGCATAGCCGAGCGTCGTAAAAGGTTTTTTGTTTAAATCCAGCTTCGGGGTTTCGGAAATCTCGCCCAGTGCATTATTTTCTCTGACCAATCCCAAAATATTATTGCCGCGCGCCGGATAACCCGCCATCGTAAAAACGTGGCTGTGATCGGCAGTAACGATAATCAGAGTTTCATCTAAATTGACTTTATTCTGCGCGGCGCGGACGGCGTTGGAAAGTTCTATCGTATCAGTCAGCGCGCGGAAAGCGTTTCCGGCGTGGTGCGCGTGGTCAATTCTTCCGGCTTCGACCATCAGAAAATAACCGTTTTTATTAGTCGAAAGCATATCAATCGCTTTGGCGGTCATTTCCGTCAAACTCGGTTCGCCCGCAGGGTCCTTCGGACGGTCGTATTCGTATTGCAGATGCGAAGGCTGAAAAAGCCCCAAAAGATGCTTGGTTTTCTTCGGATCAATTTTGTCGAATTGTTCTTTATTCCAGACATATTCCGAATTTTTGTATTTTTTCTTCCATTCTTCGGTCAGGTCTCTGCCGTCCAATCTTTCGCCCTTCCGGTCTGCGTATTCGGGATCAACCATTTGATTCGGCAAAAATTTCGTGCGTCCGCCGCCAAGCGCGACTTCCAAACCGTCGCCGTAATTAAATTCGATCAATTGCCGCGCCAGATCGGGAAATTTCGCTTCGTGCGCTTCTTTAGCAAGCCGCGCGATGTCCGCGTCGGATTCCCAATTCCGATTCGGCGAATGAGCGTAACAAGCCGCCGGAGTCGCGTGTGTCAGCCGCGCCGTCGAGACGATTCCGGTAGATTTACCGTTTTTTTCCGCTATTTGCAAAAGCGTTGCCGCTTCATTTCCTTTGACGGTTCGGTAATCATTGGCAACCGCATTTTGATTAAGCGAAATGATGCCTTCATCGGTTTTCAAACCCGTCATCATCGCCGCCATCGTCGGCGCGGAATCCGATGTTTGCTGATTGGTGGTGTATGTGCGCGAAAGCGCGACCGACGGAAAACGCTCGAAGCTCAGAAGATTTTCCTCGCCGCTCTCGCCGCGCAGCTGTCCTTCGAGAATCCGCGCCGCCGTCAGAGTCGAAATTCCCATTCCGTCGCCGACAAAAAGAATCACGTTTTTCGCTCTTCCTTTTTTGATTTTCAAATTTTTCGCCCG
>CAYUGW010000708.1:0-2372 GCA_964444245.1 uncultured Blastocatellaceae bacterium
CACCGCGCGTCGAATTGACCATCGCGCCGTGCGGTCGCAGGAATTCGTAAGTCATTCCCGTATTATGAACCATCGCCAGACCGCTTGTTCCGGCGGCGTATGTGTTCCAATCGGCAACACTCAGATCATAATAATCCTTCTTTTCCTCGGCAGGTTTGCTTTGCTTGACTTCCAAACCGAATTCGGCAACGCGGCGCAAAAGCTCGCCCGTTTGATCGCCGGATTCGATCAAACCGTCGGCGATTCTCTTTAACGAATCACGATTGCATCTGCCTTCCGTATCGCACGACCATTTATCCAATTCAGCCGAAAAATCTCCTTTGACTTTTGATCCGCGCGGCGAAGCCAGACCTGAATTTTGCAGTTTTTCGCGCCATTCTTTGATCGGAACTTTGATGCGGTCTTGCTTGCGGCTTTCGCTTTGCAAGCGTGTGCGCCGCAGATCAGATGCCATAAAGGCGGAAATATCCCGTGCCAGATGATTTACCTGCGGCAGAATACAAAGCTGGATAATGTAATTCGTATTTTTGCTTCTTCCTTTCGGCTCTTTTTCCTGAACGCGGGGCTGATAACCCAAAAGTGAACATAAAGCCGCCAAATCCTGCGCCATTTCCTTGCTTTCGGTTGAATATGAAGGCGAGCCGTCTTTTGCCACATAACCGTCGCTGTCCATTAATCCCGCCACAAAAGCCCGAACGACACTCAGAGGCGATTTGGCAATCACTTCGGGAACGCGGATTTTTGCTCCTTTCGCACCGTAATTTGCCAAAGCGCACGCTTCAAATAATGTGTGAACAACTTCTTGTTTAAAGGTCGTTAAACTATACAGACCGCGTTTGTCCCGGTAAATGGAAAGTTCTGTGCCGATTATCTTTAAAACCTCCTGCGCTTTTTCCAGAACATCGGTTGCGCCCGAAAATAGACGCAAACGGTGAAGCCTCTGGCTCGGAACATAATCGAAACAACCGTCGCCTAAGATAAAACCGATCAGCCAGCCGATATTTTCATCAATAATCGTTTCCCGAATCTTTTTATATTCCTGATGACACCAGTAATCATCAGGTCTTTCGGGACTTAAAATAATATCGCCCGATTTAACTTCGTCAGCGCGAATCTCGACTAACTGCGTTCCGCGCAAAACCATAAACGGATGCCACGCACTTGTTTGAACCTTGATGCCCTGCCGTGTTTTAACGACCACCTGATCTTTGTGCGGCACATCGAATTTCCAGACATGAGTTACTTTTTTCAGACCGCTTTCGCCCGTCTGCGGATTCATCGCTACTGTTTGAATATTTAAATCGTTCACATCAAAAGCGAAACCTTTGCCTTGTCTGACACCTTTGCGCCCGTCGGCGGTTGCGCGATTAAACAAAACTTCAATCGGTTCGAGACCGCAAAACGTCGTCCAGACGCGGGAATCTCCCGCCACACACCCGCCCCCTGTCTGATGAATAATTGCGGCGGCTTGGGCGTGCTGCATAATCGAATTGATCGAATCGGGAACATTCAAAACAAAACAGGCGGCAAGCTGTCCTTTCGGTTTTCCGGCATTTACCAGGCACGGCGTATTCGGAACGAATTCGCGATTGAGCATTATTTCCGTCATCGAATTATAAAAATAATCGCGCATCACCGGATCGTGTTCGGCGGTCGAAACGAAACCGACGACGCGGCGCACAATATCATCCCACGTTTCGAGCGGTTCGCCCCGTTCGTCCTTTAATGAATAGCGTTTGGCAATTACCTTCTGACCGTTTAGACCGACGGGTTTGATCTCGCGCTTACCGCGTGAAGTTCCCGTTCCATTTCCATTTCCGTTTTTTACGACAACATTGCCTGACACGACCGGCTCAAAGACTGTACTCATTCCTTCTTACTCCCTTTCTCAAATTATGTCCGTTAGAGACACGTATAGTTAGATATTTTAGTTAAAATAATCGTCTTTTGCATTCTTTAAAATGCGAAGCTGAAGATTTTTTTCTCGAGATGATGTAGATTGGTTTTTCTCTCAAGTGTTATGCAATATAACCTATCAAAATTTGTGTGTCAACAAAAAAAATACACAATATCTTGTGCCTTTCATCTCTAATCAAACCAAATGATGCGTAAGTTAAAGTAATTCCTTAGGTTTCCGCCGTTAAAGTTTTTTTCTATTGGAATAAAAAAATTTTAACCGGACGAGATTTTTCTGTTTTTACCAACGGATCGACGCAATTTTTCGCGAATTTCTTTTCCGGTAGAAGTGATTTTTTCAAATGAAAAATCATCTTTAATCCGTCGATATAAACTCTTCTGTAAAATATTTTGTTTCCGTATAAATTGACAACTCGGGTGCGTTTTGTCTAACTAAAAATATGGATAAATTGATA
>CAYUGW010000709.1:0-2372 GCA_964444245.1 uncultured Blastocatellaceae bacterium
TTTGAGCTAAATAAAAAGACAGTTATATTGATTAACAAAAGATTTTTCACGCGTCTTTTTGCCTCCTGCAATAAAATTCTATTTATTGAAGAACATCGCAAAAGACAGAAAGAGGTTGTAAAGCACACTCGACTTTACAACCTCTTTTGGTCCAATCTTTCGTGTCCTTCTTCGTTTTGCCTACGAGGTTAGCTGTCGGGCTGGAAGCGAAGAAGTCTTCTTCTGAATTATTTCAGATACGCCCCGCATTTTGCTTACGCGCAAAATCTTGGTTCCCCCGTGTTGTTTTTTTTCGGTAAAACAACTTCGGCGATTTAATTTTTGATAGTTTACAAAAAAAACGACGAAAAAGGCAAGAGTTTTTTTTACATAAAATTAATGTCAGAGATTTTTCAAGGAATTCTTATCTTTAAGGCATTCGGAATAATTTCAAAAACGGCGGGAAGTTTTCCCGGCAATTCGCCGTCGGTTTCGAGAAAAATTGTTTCATCTTCATCAAAAGCGGAAACTTCGACACGTTTTGCCGTGGTTGATTTTACTTCCTTTAGAGCCAGATGAGAACCGCCGTAGAGTTTGTAGGCGTTAAGCAGAATTTTCAGAGTTTTGATGTCGCCGATGTTGATGATGTCGAGAAAGCCGTCGTTGATTTTCGCTTCGGGAGCGATCTTCATCCCGCCGCCGAAAAAGCGCGAATTGGCGACGGCGAAATTTATCGTGTTGAGCGTTTTTTCTTCCCTGGAGTCAATTTTCACGCGAACGGTGAAAAAATCCGAATCGAGCACTTCCTGCAAGGTCGAGAAGGCAAAATTGGCTTTTCCGCGCATCGCGCTTGCCGGAAGCCAGTTTAAAAAGCTCCGTTTTTTGACGCGTTCATTGATTGACGCGCTCAGACCGAAGCTCGCGACATTTAAGAAATACCGCGATGTTTGTTTGTCATTATGATCTAAAAAAGAAACTTTTCCGACATCAATCAGTTTTGTTTTGCCGTCGCGCAGAGCTTTGGCGGCTTCTCTCACATCTGCCGGCATTCCGATTGTGCGGCGAAAATCTCCGCCCGTTCCCGAAGGCAAAACGCCGAATTCTATGTCTTCGCCCGTTTCCAAAATCCCGTTGGCAACTTCATTGATCGTGCCGTCGCCGCCGCACGCGATGATAAATTTTCTGCCGCTTTCGATTGAGCGTTTTGCCAGATTAATTCCATCGCCCGGAGATTTTGTAAAAGCGACATTAAACGCGCCGAAATGCGCCCGCAAATCGCTGACCGTGATCGCCCAATTATCGCGCGTCGCGCCCGAAGCCGATTTCGGATTGACGATGACGAGCGGCAGATTCGTGTCGCTTTTACGGGAAGAAGATGTCTTTGTTTTTCTTAACAAAATTTTTGATCTCGCTGATTTTTGTAAAATCGTCAAGTTTCATATTCGCGTCCGAATCGGTGTAAAAATCCTGACTTGTATTAGTAAAAACCTGGTTTGTATAAACGCTGCCGGATTTTGCTCCCGCGCTTCCGACGACGATTATATCAATGAGATTGTCGCCGTTTAGGTCTTCAAATGCAACGGCTTTGACCGTATAAGTCGCGGCTTCGCTCTGTTCGGGAAACTCGAAAATCTCTTTGCCGTTTTTGTAAATAAAGAATTTTTCGCCGAGCGGCGGATCATCAAAATCCGGTTCATGAAACGTCGCAAAACAAGAGCCTTGATACGGCGCGAAATCAATCGGAAAGGTTTGTTTTTTGTCCAGTTTCATGCGGTCGCGCTTTAAGTTCGTGCAATCGGTCTGAGCAGCGGCGGTTTCATTTTTCGCCTCATCGGAAAAAACAGGCGGATCCGATCTTTTATCGTCGGCTTTAAGAGGATTTTCCACCACCGGTGTTTCTGTCGTCTGATTCGATTCGTTCGCATTTTGCCCGGCTTTTTCGCCTAAATTAAACGAGCAGGAAACGAACAAAAATAAAGTAATCAGCAATGTAACTTTTAGATTTCTCATCTTCTTTTTTGATTGTCAGCTGTTGTATTGGTTTAACTTTTTTTTGAGATTTAGTCAAAGCAGGAAATAAAATTTCAGATTTCAGATTTCAAATTTCAGAAAAGTAATATAAAGAAGTCACATTGCAAAAAGAAAACTGTAATTTCAGATCTTTAAATCTTAAATTTCATATAATTTCTTGCATTATTTTTGAAATTTGAAATCTGAAATCTGAAATTACAGAATCTCCTGTAAAGTTTTGCGGGAAATTATTCCGCGTGATCGTGTCCGGCGTGATTCGTGTTTTTCGTGTCCCAGACATAACCGCTGCGAATCGTTTTGCCGCTTAAAATTTCATTTGAAGCAAAAATTCCCAGATCGAATTTTTTATTGTAATCGATCAC
>CAYUGW010000710.1:0-2367 GCA_964444245.1 uncultured Blastocatellaceae bacterium
TGTTGAAAACCTCAACAACGACTGTTTTTTAACATTTATACTCATCATTTCAAAAAAACGCTCAAGCTCCCAATTCTGAAAATCTACTCAATAAAAACTAGATTTGGAGGAACTTCTTATATGTCACCGGGTAAAGATTTTATACCTTACAGCTTGTCGGCGGTTGCCGGATTGATGCGGATTTTTGCGGCTCAATTGCCGGATTTAGCGGCTAAATACGGGGTTGCGGCGGTGAAATCAACCCGGACTCAGGCGATTTTTAATGCTAAATTACAGGAAAAACAGTTGACTGATTTTGTCGGAGAAATCGTCAGAGAAAGCACGGCGCAAAAATCGGTGTATATCCAAAACGACGGCGAACTGCTCTGCATCAACGCACCCGACGAAACCTGTCTTTCGCACGAAGTGACCGCACCGGAACTAAACCTGCGAACCGCGCCGAATTACAAGCTCGAAATCGAATTCCGCAAAATGGGAATGGAAATTCAGCTGCGCGTCGAAACCAAACAAAAAGGCGGCGATTGGCAATTAGCCACGATCATAACCAAAAGCCCCGCAACGATCAACATCATCCCGCTCGCTCCGGGCGAAGCCGAACAAATCGAAGTGCGCGGCGTGTTTTTAGAGAAAAACCTAATCTTCGGCAACTACTCGCCGACCTACAATGCGGTTGTTCAGCCGTAGTAGTTAAAGGATGAAGGGTAAAATAATTTGAGGTAAGATGTAAGAAATTCAGTATTTAACTCAGGTTGTCAGTTATCGAAATACAAAAAAATTGCCCACGAATCGGCACGAATAAACACGAATAGCGAGATAAATTATAAAAATTAGTGTTCATTCGTGCCGATTCGTGGGCAAAAAATTTTAACCGGCAACCTGAGTTTTTTTGTAGGTGAAACCGACTTTATTTTAATTTTGTTTGATACTTTTTTTTAATAATTTCCGCGTATGTTAAGTGGATTTCGAATTATTATCAATATCCATTTAATTTTATGAAAAATTCAAAGTTTGCAGTATATTCACTTTTTCCGCCGATTCTCCTCTGGGGAATTTTGCTCGGCGGAATCGTCTATTCGCATACGGTATTTCTTCCCGTCTATTTATCCGATCTGCCGAATTCGGCGGCGGTCGTCAACGGAAAATACGCTCTCAACGAAGCACCGTTTTGGACGACGCTTCATCCGCTGTTGATTTTATCGCTGCTGTTCGCGCTCGTATCGAATTGGAAATACGCGACGCGGCGCAATCTGATCGCCGCGAGTTTTATAATTTATATCTCCGTGCTGATCGTAACCGCCGTCTATTTCCTTCCCGAACTGCTCTCTTTTGCAAAAAGTCCCGAATCAAATCTGCCCGCATCCGAATGGTTTGCGCGTGGTCATCGCTGGCAAAACTTAAGCCTGATTCGCGGCGCGGTTTGTGTGTTAGGTTTTCTGCCCTTGCTCGTCGCCAACACAAAAACAATATCCGGGCGGGAAGAAAAATAAAAAGTTCATCTGATTCGATTTACTTTTTCATTCTTGCAAACCGGTAACGTCATTCCACATTCCACAAACCAATTGTTCCGTCACGATTTCCGGCGGCTAATGTCCGACCATCAGGCGAAAATGATAATGAAGTAACCGGCACGCGCTGTTTAACGAATTTTTTTATTAAATTTCCGGTCGCCAGGTCCCAAAATTCGATTTCACCTTCATATCTTTTGGTTTCCTTTGAATATTCATAGCCGCCGCTGACAAGAGTTCTGCCGTCAGGGGATAAAGCGATCGGAACTTTATCGGAATTGGGTTTGAGCGTGTTTTTAAGATTGCCGGTCGAGACTTCCCAGACAAAGATTAGACCTTCAAGGCTTCTTCCGACGAGGGTTTGACCATCGGGCGAAAAAATGAGTGAACGGGCGGAGTCGGCTGCTTTAACCAAGGTTTGTTTAAGATTGCCGTTTGCCGAATCCCATAGTTTCGTTTCACCACGGAGAGAAGTTGCCAGTATTTTGCCGTCAGGCGAAAACGCTAAGGCGAGCGCGTAAAAATCGTCGGTAGAAATTGAATATCTAATATTGCCGTTCGCCGAATCCAGTAGGTGAATCTCATTGACTGCCACCGCCAGCGTTTGACCGTCGGGTGAAAAGGCAAGATCCATAACATCGCCGTCAAACCTTTTAACATAAAGTAATTTGCCGCTTGCCGCATCACGAAGTTCAACGGTTTGATCAAGGCTGCCGCTTGCCAGCGTTCGTCCGTCGGGTGAAAATGACACCGCTCTGATATGATCTTCGTGCCCATCAAAAATTTGTTTAAGATTTCCGCTTGCCGCATCCCACAACATAACCTTCCTGTCATAACTTCCGCTCGCAATCGTCTGACCATC
>CAYUGW010000711.1:0-2363 GCA_964444245.1 uncultured Blastocatellaceae bacterium
GAATTCGCCCCGCCGAATAGCCTGTTTCTCGATATTCGACCGTGAGCGGAAAGAAGTCGAGTCCTTCTTTTGCCGTGCGTGCGCTGACGGCGGTAACTAAAACAATTGTTTCGCCGTAACTTACGACGACCGATCCATCGGCTTGCTTGGCGACTTTGCCTGTTTCGACAGTCAATTCCTTATCGCCTAATTTTATTGATTCTTTCAAATATTTTTTCTTTGACATTTTTTTCCTCTTGAAAAGTGAATCGGGTTTTGTGAATTCATTTTTATTCTCCAGATCTTTTTCGGTGTTTCACATTTTTACTTTCTCTACAACATTAATCACCAATGCCGATTCGCTGATTTTAAACAAAAAGCGGCAAGGACTATCCGTGATGCCCTGCCGCTTTTAGATTCTTCTAATTGCGTCTGTTCTCTTTTCCCAAGTGATTTTTATAGGCTGTCACGTTCAGCAATCGTTGGCAAATCTTCGAGAGAACTTGTTTTCTGATATGACTCGAAGAAGTCATTTTATAAAGTGAAAAGGTTAAAATGTTTAAAGAGTGAAAAAGTTTTATTCTTAAAATTATCGTTGTTCTTGCAGAAGATTAACTTTTCTGCTTTTTCACCTTTAAACTTTTAAACTTTTTACCTTCTTAATCCTAATTTCTTGATGATTTCGTGATACTCGGTGATATTTCGGCGTTTGAGATAATCGAGCAGTTTTCGGCGGCGAGAAACCATTTTTAACAAGCCTCGGCGCGAATGATTGTCTTTTTTGTGAATTTTGAAATGCTCGGTCAATTCATTTATACGCCGTGTTAAAAGCGCAATTTGAACTTGCGACGAACCCGTGTCACTATCGTGTGTTTTGTAATCTGTAACGATTTCTTCTTTTACTTCTTTTGGTGTCATAACTTCTATTTAAAAATTAATTTCTCTCCTTACTGATGCAGTAACTTCATCCTTTTCAAAATGATAACCACATATAAATTTTAGCTCTTTTATTTTCAACAGTTAGTTGATATTTGTCAATGTAATCCGTCGAGTTATTTTTCTTTATCGAAAAATTCTTCCATAAATTTGGTCGAAAAATCGCCTTTTTGAAATTGTTCGTCGTCCATAATCGCCAGATGAAGCGGAATCGTCGTCTTGATTCCCTCGATGACGAGCATTCCGAGGGCGCGCCGCATCCGCTTGATGGCAAGTTCACGCGTTCTTGCGTGAACGATCAGTTTGGCGATCATCGAATCGTAAAAGGGCGGCACAAAATAGCCCGGATAAACCGCCGTATCAACTCTCACGCCGGGACCGCCCGGAATATTAAAAGCCGTAATCAATCCCGGACTCGGCGTAAATTTTACAGGGTCTTCGGCATTAATGCGGCATTCAATCGAATGACCGACGATCTGCACATCGCTTTGCTCGTATTGCAAATCTTCGCCCTGCGCGATGCGGATTTGATTTCTGACAATATCCGCCAGCGTTACCATTTCCGTTACGGGATGCTCGACCTGAATGCGCGTGTTCATTTCCATAAAATAAAACGAACCGTCTTCGTCAAGCAAAAATTCAAAAGTTCCCGCGCTCGAATAACCGATTTCCTTGCACGCTTTAACGGCGACCGCGCCCATTTTTTCGCGCTGTTCGGGCGTGATTACGGGCGAAGGAGCTTCCTCGAGAAGTTTCTGATGCCGCCGCTGAATCGTGCATTCGCGCTCGCCCAAATGAATACAGTTGCCGTATTCATCGGCTAAAACCTGTATTTCGATATGACGCGGACGCTCGATATATCTCTCGATATAAACCGCACCGTTTTTAAATGCCGCAAGTGCTTCCGTTTGCGCCAGTTCGAGATTTGTTGACAAATCTTCTTCTTTGCGAACGATTCGCATTCCGCGTCCGCCGCCGCCCGCCGCCGCTTTGATAATTACCGGAAAACCGATTTCCTTCGCCAGTTTGATCGCTTCTTCGGCATCTTCAATCGGATCGGGACTTCCGGGCAGAATCGGAACACCGGCTGCCAGCATCGTTCGTCTGGCTTCGACCTTATCGCCCATCATCTGAATAACTTCGGGGCGCGGTCCGATGAATTTTATGTTGCAGTCTCCGCAAACCTTCGCAAAGGTCGAAGATTCCGCCAAAAATCCGTAACCCGGATGAATCGCGTCAACATTCGTAATTTCCGCCGCGCTGATGATTGACGGAATATTCAAATAACTGAGAGCCGACGGCGCGGGACCGATGCAAACCGCTTCATCCGCATATTTTACGTGCAGAGCTTCCTTGTCGGCTTCCGAGTGAACCGCAACGGTTTTAATTCCCATTTCGCGGCACGTCCAGATAATGCGGCAGGCAATTTCCCCGCGGTTGGCAATTAA
>CAYUGW010000712.1:0-2341 GCA_964444245.1 uncultured Blastocatellaceae bacterium
CGGTTTTATTCTTTTCAATAACCGGTAATCTATTTGCCCAACAGCCGGAAGCAACACCGAAAAAAATAAATTTCGATTATTCAAGAAATCCGAAGACAAAAATAAAACCGGAAAACATCAAACCGCCAACCGAAGCAAATGCGGTTGAAAAAGCAACTGTAAAACCGGAACAGGAAAATGTCGGGGCGGAAAACAAAGCCGAAAACGGGGAAACGGATTCCGTAGAATTTGAAAGCCGCTCGGTTGCGACAAAGACTTTGGAAGTTGCCAAACGCGCCGGTAAACCCGCGCTTTCGCCGACCGAAATTTATAAGGTCGGGATCGGCGATGTGTTGTTTATCAGCCTGCCGAACGCGCCGTCGGGAAACACGACTTATTTTACAGTTTTAAATGACGGAACAATTGATTTTCCGCTTGCCGGTGAAATGGTTCCGGTGCAGGGTTTGATGACCGACGAGATCGAAGATTATTTGAGAGAAAAAATCAAAGTCATAGAAAACCCGCAGGTTACGGTTCGGGTCAGAGAACACGCGAGCCATACTATTTCGGTTTTGGGTTTGGTCGAAAAACCGGGCGAAAAATTTCTCCAACGCGAAGCCGTTCCGCTTTTCGTCGTCAGAGCGGAAGCTATTGTTAAGCCGAATGCCAATCGCGTAATTATCAGAAGATCCAATTCCGTCACGGAAACATTTGATCTGAGTCTTTCAAGCTACGAAGATATTTTGATTTTTCCCGGCGATATTATCGAATTCAGTAATTTTATCAATCCGAAAATTTCGGAGAACATACCCCAATTTTATTACATCGGCGGCAATATCAGATCGGTCGGGCAGAAGGATTTTTATCAGGGAATTACTCTGACGCAAGCGATTCTGGCTTCCGGCGGTTTAAGTAAATCGAGAGTGAGAACCGTAATTATCCGGCGAAAAAACGTGGAAGGACTGCTTGAAGCGACGGAATATAACCTTAACGAAATAAAAGACGGAAAAATTCCCGATCCGATGCTCGAAGCCGGTGATACGATTGAAGTCGGAAATTAATGCATCTTGTTGAGAAATCAAGAGTTACATATGTGTTAAGAAACACTGAATTTTTCCTGTAATTTTAGTTACAAATATCTATAACCATAATTGTAAATGTTGAACAATTTTTGTTAATATACTTTTGCCTTGCAAACGAAACAAATCGGGCAATCGCTTGAGAAATTAAGAGGAAAGTCCGAACACCGAAGGGCAGCGAGCCGGATAACGACCGGGCGTTTAATTCCGATTAAACGACGACAAGTGCAACAGAAAACAGACCAGCCTCGATTTATTTCGAGGTGATGGGTGAAATGGTGCGGTAATAGCGCACCGGCGCGTTTGGTAACAAGCGCGGCTGGGTAAACTCCTCGCGGTGCAAGACCAAATAGGAATACGTAAAAAAAGAGTTGCCCGCTCTGCTGGTTCGGAGAAATCCGAACGGCGTATTCGGGTAGGTCGCTTGAGCTTTTTGGTAACAAAAAGCCTAGATGAATGATTGCCGCTTTGAAATATTCAAAGCACAAAATTCGGCTTATAGATTTGTTTCGATTGCAGGGCAAAAAACTTTTAAAAGGATAAAAAAAAACGAAGGAGTTAATTTAATTTATGGCAAACCGAAAAGGTGTTTTTATCGGTGCGTATGTACCGAATGAATTGAAGGAATCTTTGAGAAGAAGAGCGGCTGCCGAACACCGCACACTTTCTCAGGAAATTACAAGAATTTTAGTTGAAGCGGTTCACGGACAAGGACTGCCCGCCGGAAGCGTTGACCGCCGAAATAATACGACGATTCCGCGTCGCCGGACAACCGATCCACTGCCGCGTCGCCGCGCCGATGATCTGCCCTACCTTACGTCCGAAGACAATAAAAACAGTAAATAATTCATTTTTTGTAAAGAAATTCCCCCTTTCAAAACAATAAACTCAAATATTTCAAGTTTTGATTTAACAAATCTTAATCGCGTTTTGTGTTTGGTTTTGTTAAAATTTTCTTAAATGAACACGAAATCTATCTGGCTATCATTAATTGCAGTTATAATTAGTTTTATCGGCGGGTTTTTGCTGGCAAACGCCCTGAACAGAAATGAGATCAGTCAACTTCGGGCTGAAAATGAACAGCAGAAAAAAGCGGCGGCTTCATCTGCGCAGTCTCAAAACGAAACGACACTTTCTGCCGAAGAAATCCAAAAACGAATTTCCGAAGCCGATCAAAATCCGACAAATATCACATTTCAGAGAAAACTCGGAATAGCCCTTTACAGCTACGCCGGAATGAAGCAGGATGCGGAATTACTCTCGGAAGTAACCCGCATTTTAGA
>CAYUGW010000713.1:0-2330 GCA_964444245.1 uncultured Blastocatellaceae bacterium
CCGTCTTTTAATTTCGGCTCGAACCAGGTTGATTTCGGCGGCATAATTTCATTCATATCGGCGACGGCGAAAAGGTCGTCCATCGTCGTCGGGAACATCGAAAAGGCGACTTTTCCCGCACCTTCGTCAACCATTTTTTCCAATTCTTCAACGCCGCGCGCGCCGCCGACAAATGAGATTCTTTCATTCGTGCGCGGGTCATCAATGCCTAAAATCGGCGTTAAAACGTATTGCTGCAGAATGCTCACATCCAAACTTTCGATTGCGTCCGGTGCGCGGATAAAATCAACCGCAAAGCGCAGGTGATACCATTTTCCGCTTAAATACATACAAAAATTTCCGCGCTCCGCCGGTTCTTTTTCCGCCGTTTCCGAAATGATGAAGTTTTCGCCTAACTGCTGCAAAAACTCTTCTTCGGTCAAACCGTTCAAATCTTTGACGACGCGGTTATAGGCGAGAATTTTCAAATCTTCCGAAGGGAAAATTCCCGCCATCACGAAATTGTATTCTTCCGCGCCGGTGTGATCGGGGTTTTGTTCGCGCATTTTCTTTCGCGCCAGATTCGCGCTCTCGGCGCGATGATGCCCGTCAGCAATATAAAGCGCGGGAACTTCCGCAAAAGCCTCGATCAATTCTTCGGTTTTCCCGACACGCCAGACGGTATTTTTAATGCTTTTCGGACAGGCGAAATCATAAAGCGGCGTTGTGGTTTCGACCGTTTCGGCAATCAGCGCACGAATTTTGTCCGTGTTGCGAAAGGCGAGAAAGATCAAACCCGTCTGCGCCTTTAACGCGAGAATATGATTCGTCCGGTCTTCGACCTTATCGGGGCGCGTTTTTTCGTGTTTTTTGATCAAATCCTGCTCGTATTCATCAACCGAACAACAGGCGACAATGCCCGTCTGCGAATGATTGCCGTCCGTCAGGCGATAAATATAAATTGCCGCTTCTGCGTCCTGAGCAAGCAGATTTTCGTTGATAAATTCTTCGAGATTTTCTCTTGATTTGGCAAAAATCTGCTCGTCGGAAACAGTTTCGCCGGCGGGAAATTCGCCTTCGGGACGCGTTACGCGCAGGAAACTGTGCGGATTTTCTTCGATTGTCGAACGCACTTCCGAATCGTAAATGACATCATACGGCACGCAGGCGATGTCCTGCGCTTTTCCCGACGCGGGGCGCAAAGCGCGAAAAGGTTTGATAATTGACACTTAAAATTTTTCTCCTGAATTATTTGTCTGTTTGTAATTGATTAGGTCTTTGATTATTGGTAAAAAAGTTTAAAAGTGAAAAGGTGAAAAAAGTTTTTGATTCTTCCGGTCTTCGATTTTTCTGAACAATAAACAGGTTTTACCGGAAAAGGTCTGTTTATCAGACAAAAATAAACTTTTTGGACGTTTGTTTTCACACTTTCACTTTTTCACCATTTCTAAATATCTGACGCGCATCAAATACGTCTGTTTTATGTTTTCGAACTAATTTTCCTGGAGCCCTTCGGAAAGTTTTTTGATCAAATCTTCCGCAAATTTATCGAGCGCGATTTTCCAAGTTCCTTCTTCTTTTACCATCGGCATCGTGACAAATTCAGGCATTGTTTCGTCCTTGTATTCGATGGTTGCCGTGTTGCCGCTGATCTTTTCATTACGGATTTCGGGAACTTTTTTCGATTTGTTTTCGACCGCGCCGCCCATTAAAAGTTCGTCAATCGTTGTATTTTGTTCCTTTGCCGATTTTTCGATAAATTCCAGACTCGATTTTGAAAGAGATTTTTTCAGCTCTGCAATATCTTTATTGACCGTTGCCATTATATAGGTTTTAAAGGCATCGGTCGGGCTTGCCTGCGAATACGATTCCTTCGGATATGTGATTTCCGGTTGTTTTTCGGGCTGTGCGTTGGCGTTTGCTTCTTGCGGCGCGCTCACCGCATTGGCAAGATTAGCGTCCGGCTCTTCGCCCGAACCGCACGCCGCCGCCGTTATCGCAAACAGCGCAATGATAAATAGCTTATTGATTTTCATAAAAATTCCTTAGTCTTTACGACTGCATTTTATCCAATGCAATCTTCCAGGCTCCGTCTTCTTTGACAAACATTACGGTATCCCATTTTTTGGTTTCTTCGTCTTCGACTTCTAATGTTGCCGAATCGCCGTCAATTTTTTCATTTCTGACTGCCGGAGTTTTTTTCTTCGACATATCTTCGCCTTCGGAGATTATTTGATCAATCGTCGTTTTTCCGGCGGCGGCGGCTTCTTCGAGTTTAGCTAAAGATGCTTTGGACAGACATTTTTTTATCGTGTCGTTGTCTTTTTTCTTTAATGCTTCAAAGAAAATTC
>CAYUGW010000714.1:0-2317 GCA_964444245.1 uncultured Blastocatellaceae bacterium
AACGATGTAAACGTCCGTATTTCCGTCATATTCGCCCGTAAAAGCGATCCAATTTCCGTCGGGCGAAAAATACGGATTTGTTTCGATCCCGATTCCGGTCGTCAAACGTCTTGCATTGCCGCCGCTGCGCGAAACAATCCACAGATCGCCCGCGTATGAGAAAACGATTTCGGTTTTGCTGATCGCCGGTTGGCGGAAAAGCGTCGGTTTTTCGCTTTGGGCGAAAGCCGTGATGCTTAAAATAATAGTTATTAATATCGCTAAAACAACTCTGTTCATCGAGATCTGTCTCCTGAAATTGAAATTGGAGTGCGGATCGCACAAAAAATTACGTTTAAATTAAATGGCAAATTTAACCATCCCGCGATTGCGTGAACCCAGATAAACACAGATTTTCAAGAAATTTGAAATCTGAAATTTGAAATCTGAAATCGAAAAATATCTGTGTTCATCTGTGGTTATCTGTGGTTAATTTAAATTTTAAAAGTCAAAAATTTTATCGTAGGCAAAATGTCTGCGCTCCCGACTTTACGGCTTTTTACCTTCCAGCCAAACGGGTTTAAAATTTGAATTTACCAGCCATTCGACAGGCTTGATCATCGAATTTATCGAACGCGTCAGATGTCCGAAATCAATCGTTTCTATTTCGTCGCTGGCGCGGTGATAATCGGTGTGCAGTCCGAAACTCGAAACCGTGTGCGCGATTATTCCTTGTCTTGCAAGCGTGTAATTATCGGAACGCTGAAAGAAATTCTGTTCGGGATGCGGATCGTTGACGATTTTCGCGCCGCGTTTCGCCAGCTGCGCGCCGAGATCCGAACGGTCGTAACCCGTCAGCCAAAGCTCATCCGCGCCGACTTTCGGATCGGGGCGACCGAGCATTTCAAATTGCAGATTGGCAACCAGATTTTCCTTCGGAAACGCTAGATTATCGGCAAAATAACGCGAACCGAAACCGCCCACTTCTTCGCTGCCGTAAAATGCAAAATAAACGGTGCGCTTCGGTTTATTTCCGTTTGCCAAAACTCTTCCGAGTTCCAGAACCGCCACACAGCCCGAAGCATTATCGTCCGCGCCGTTAAAAATTTTGTCGTCGCCGGGCGCGTTTTCTCTCACGCCGACGTGATCGAGATGTGCGCTCAAAACAATTACTTCGGCGGAGAGTTTTGTATCTGTTCCCGCAATTTTGCCGACCGCGTTCCACGTCTGACGAGATTCCGGCGCACCTAATTCACCTTTGATCTCGATATTTGTTCCGTCGGGAAGGTTGTCGAGCGCGGCTGCCGCGTCTTTGCTGACGACGATCAAAGCGGCTGATCTTTCGGGCGTTTTGAGAAAAGTCGTAAATGAAAGCTGCCGTGCGGCAGTATTATTCCATTGCGCCCGCCATTGCGGAGTTTCTTCAACAATAATCGCCGCCGCGCCGCTTTCGGTCAAAGCGCGCAGATTCTGCATCAATTTCTGCGGATCGTCGCTTGGCTGCAATTTAATAAAAGCCGCCGCGCCTGATTTCGGTTTTTCGCTTAAATTTATTTTCTGCAAACCGCCGCTCGCCGTTGCCGAACCGATGCGAAGTATGAGCATTTCCTTGCCGTGTTCCAAAACCGTCTTGCCGTAACTCATTTTCGGCGGTGCGGCAAAATTATTGCGCGTGATATTTACGGTTTGAATATACGCTTCATTGCCCGAAGCCGCGCTGTTTCCGGCAGGTTCGATACCGAATTGACGCATCTGCGACGCGAGATAATGCGCCGTAATCAGTTCAAACTGCGTTCCGCTGCCGCGTCCCTGCATCGCATCGCTTGCCAGAAATTCCAGATGTGCGCGGACGTTTCTTTCTTCGATTGCAGAACTTTTTTGAGCAGATTTTTGAACAATCGCGGCAGACGGATTGTTTATAAAAGATATAGTTTGAGCATTGCTGAAATTAGGAATTACCAGCAAAAGAACGGCAAAAGCCTTTCCGAAATAGTTTAATTTCATTAAATTTTTAGTAGATTCTACTTTGCTAAATTTTCGTATATTATTGATTTTGTGTATTTCTTCCGGCTTATACGTCTGAAAGTTATGCAAAGTTTAATAATTTTCGATAATTTGGGTCAGAAAATACAATTCGGTTTAAAGTAAGTAATAGGATAAAAATATCGGTGGTGTTTCAGAATTAATGCTGAGGAAAAATACTTTCGGAATATGTGAAAGGTGATAAGTAATAAATAATTATTCGATAAAACCTATCACGTTTCACTTATCACCTTTCACATATTCCGAAGTGTAAAGGGCTAAAAACTTCGTCCGGCATAAATTCTGAAACACTACC
>CAYUGW010000715.1:0-2313 GCA_964444245.1 uncultured Blastocatellaceae bacterium
TCGCCCGACGGGAATTGGATCGCTTTTACGGGCGAATATGACGGAAATACGGACGTTTACATCGTTCCTGCGAGCGGCGGAGTTCCGACGCGGCTGACATATCATCCCGCGCTCGACGAAGTTTCGGGCTGGACACCGGACGGCAGAAACGTGCTTTTTTCTTCGACGCGCAACAGCAGTTCAAATTTTTCACGGCTCTTTACAATGCCGGTTGACGGAAAAGGTTTGCCGAATGAAATTCCGCTGCCGATGGCAAATCGCGGCTGGCTTTCGCCGGATGGAAATTTTGTCGCCTACGAACCGCTTTCGCAATGGCAGGAAGACTGGAAATACTACAAAGGCGGACAAACTCAGCCGATCTGGATTGCCAGACTTTCCGATTCGACCATCGAAAAAATTCCGCGCGAAAATTCCAACGACAAATGCGCGATGTGGATCGGCGATAAAGTTTATTTTCTGTCCGACCGCAACGGCGGCAGAGTTACGCTTTTTGCGTTTAATACGAAATCGAAACAGGTCGAGCAAATTGTTGAAAATAAAGGTTTAGATATTAAATACGCGTCAGCCGGCGCGGGCGGCGTGATCGTTTATGAACAATTCGGCGCGATCTATACGCTCGATGCGGGTTCGAAAACTCCGAAAAAAGTAAATATCCGCGTTGCCGGAGATTTTCCGGGCGTGCGTCCGCGGTTTGAAAAAGTCGGAACGCGTATTTCCAACGTATCGATCTCGCCGACCGGAATTCGTGCAGTTTTCGAAGCCCGCGGCGAAATTATTTCCGCGCCTGCCGATAAAGGCAATGCGCGAAATTTGACGAATACGACAAATGTGATGGAACGCAGTCCGGCGTGGTCGCCCGACGGCAAATGGATCGCTTATTTTTCCGACGAATCCGGCGAATACGAACTTCATTTGCGCGATCAGACGGGAATGGGCGAAGTCAAAAAGATCAGGCTCGCCAATGGCACGCCGGGATTTTTTTCTTCGCCCGTTTGGTCTCCCGACAGCAAGAAAATCGCCTATAACGATCAAACCATCAGCCTCTGGTATGTCGATATTGAAAGCGGCAAAAATACGAAGGTTGACCAAAATACTTACGGCGATTTCGGCGATGTTTTAACGCCGAGCTGGTCGCCGGACAGCCGCTGGCTGACCTATCCGAAGCAATTGGACAATCGCCTGCGCTCGGTCTTTCTGTATTCGCTCGACAAAAATCAGGTCAGCCAGATAACCGACGGTCTCGGCGATGCGCGTCATACGGTTTTTGACAAAAGCGGCAAATACATCTTTTTTACGGCAAGCACGAATGTCGGTCCGACGATAAGTTTTGCCGATCTTTCCGGCATCGGACATCAAACATCACGCAGCGTTTACGCGATTGTTATGCGAAACGATATTCCTTCGCCGCTCGCGCCGGAAAGCGATGAGGAAAAACTCCAGCCGGAACAAAAGAACGTGCCGCCTGTCGTGATGCCTTCCGCTACGCCGACTCCTTCAACAACTCCGGCGGAAAATCCGACCGAAAAACCTGCCGAACCAACACCGTCTCCGACTCCAACTGCGCCGAAAAAAGAAGCAGAACCGACGCGGATTGATTTGGAAGAAATAGATCAGCGCGTCATTTCGATCGCGCAGATTCCGGCGCGGAACTTTAACGGTCTTTATGCCGGAAAACCCGGAAACCTTTATATTACAGAGATTCCGCAAGTTCAAACGCCGGGCGCGTTCGGGATGACTCTGCACAAATTCGATCTCGAAAAACGAAAGTTTGACGTAGTAAAACCGGGCATTAATGTTTTCCGCATTTCGGCAAACGGCGAAAAAATGCTTTTTCTGCAAGGTCCGATGTGGAATCTGGTTTCGACCAGCCTTCCGACGCGTCCCGGCGAAGGCATTGTCAAAACGGCGGAAATGGAAGTTTATGTTGATCCGCGCAGTGAATGGAAACAGATGTTTAATGAAATCTGGCGCGGTCAGCGTGATTTCTTTTATGACCCGAATCTGCACGGACTCGACATTGAAAAAGCGAAAAAATTATACGCGCCTTACTTGGAAGCGGTCGTTCACCGCGATGATCTGAATTATCTTTTCCGCGAAATGCTCAATCAAATCTCGGTCGGGCATATGTTCATTCGCGGCGGCGAACAGCCTCGACCGAATTCTGTTTCCGTCGGCTTGCTCGGCGCGGATTACCGAATCGAAAACAATCGCTATCGTTTCGCGCGCGTCTTTAACGGCGAAAACTGGAATCCGCAGCTCCGCGCACCTTTGACCGCGCCGGGCGTAAATGTAAAAACAGGCGAATATTTAATT
>CAYUGW010000716.1:0-2312 GCA_964444245.1 uncultured Blastocatellaceae bacterium
AAATTTATTCACCGTAATTGCTCAAAAGCAGTTTGCCTTCATAATCAATCAAACCGAGTTTCACGCGGTCGAGCCAGCCTTGTCTGCCTAAAACATTGCGCGTGAATGATTCTTCTTTGGCAAAGCAAACTCTTGTATAAGTTTCAATTTCCAAAACCGACAATGTAACATCGTGCGCGTAAGCGTCAAAGTTTCCTGCCGCCGTGATGAAATGAATCGGTTCTCCGCTTTCCACATCAATGCCTAAGCGCTCCGCGTGTTGGCGTTCAAAAACGCAATGTGTTGCACCCGTGTCAACTTTTGCTTCAAAGTCAACTGTCTGATCGCCGTCTTGAAGCACGACCAAAACAGTAATTCCGGTTTTCAAAGTGTTGTATTCCAAAACTTTATCGAAAGAAACCGTTTCCATTACCAGCCTCCGATGTAATGCGTCGGTTCTTCGACAATATGATGAACAAAAGGCGATTTGATTCCCTGTTCGATTGCTTTTCGATGAACTTCCAAAGCGTCCGTGCCGTGTGCGATAAGTTGGTCGCCTTCCAGACAAACCCATTGATTCATATATTTTTCGCCGTTTTCATCAAGCCACTTACGCGCTTTTTTGTAACGTTCGATCTGATATTTTTTGAATTTTGCTTTTTCTTCGGACTTCGATTTATTACGCTTTTCCGCTTCATACCATTCGTCGAATTTTTCAAACTCTTCGGTCGGCAATCGTAAGATAACTTCTTTCGCCTGTTCTAAGTTCGCTTGCATATTTTTTATTCTCCGTAATCACTCAGCAAAAGTTTGCCTTCATAATCAATCAAACCCAATTTCACGCGGTCGAGCCAGCCTTGTCTGCCTAAAACATTGCGCGTGAATGATTCTTCACGAGCGAAATAAACCGTTGAAAATGTTTCGATGCCCAGAGTATTTAGCGTTATATCGTGGGCATAAGTTACAAAAGAAGATGTTACGGTCGAAAATATCTTTTCCGTTCCCGATTCTATTTCCAAGCCGAGCGTTTCACCGTGCCTGCGCTCAAAGATGCAATTTTCCGCACCGGTATCAACTTTTGCTTCAATTTCTACGAGAATTCCATTTGACCGCAAAATTAACGGAACGGTGATGCCGATTTTCAGCGTGTTGTATAAATATGTTTCCCCGAAAGAAATTTCTTCCGCCATTATTACCAGCCTCCGAACGGTATGCTTTCGTCAACAATATGATGAATAAAAGGAATTTTAATTCCGGCTTCTTTAGCTTTTTGATACAAATCCCGTCCGTCCTCACTATGTGCGATCAATTCATCGCCTTCGAGACAAACCCATTGATTCATATATTTTTCGCTGTTCTCATCAAGCCATTTTCGCGCTTTTTTATATCGCTCTATTTGATATTTTTTAAACTTTTCTTTTTCATCGTTTTTGAGTTTATTTTGCTTTTCCGCTTCATACCATTCGTCGAATTTTTCAAACTCTTCGGTCGGCAATTGCAAGATAACTTCTTTTGCCTGTTCTAAATTCACTTGCATAATTCTTTATTCTCCATAATCGCTCAACAAAAGTTTGCCTTCATAATCAATCAAACCCAATTTCACCCGGTTGAGCCAGCCTTGTCTGCCTAAAATATTCAGATAGAAACTTTCTTCAGCCGCAAAATAAACCGTTGATTCGGTTTCGATGCCGAGAACGATAAGATTTATCGTGTGTCCGAAAGTGTCGAAAGGCGCAGTTGCCGTTGACATTCGCAGAGGAATTCCCGTTTCAATGTCCAAGCCGAGACGTTCGCCCTGAAATCTTTGAAAAACACAAAATGAAGAACCCGTGTCAACTTTTGCTTCAAACTTAACCGATGTTTTTCCGTCGGAAATCTCGACAGGAACGATAATTCCACTTTCCAAAGTATTGTAAAGATGCGAAATCGCAAAAGCTATTTCTTCCGCCATTACAGCCACGCTCCGACAAAGTTTTTCGGTTCTTCAATAATTCTGACGATAAACGGCGCAACTATTCCCTCTTCTTTAGCTTTGCGATGAACTTCCATTCCATCCGTTCCGTGTGCAATCAGTCGGTCGCCTTCCAGACACACCCATTGATTCAAATATTCTTCGCGGTGTTCTTCGATCCATCGCTTGGCTTTTTTATAAAGTTCGAGTTCGGCTTTTAATTGTTCGTCTTTTTCGCGCTTTTCCTTTTCTAAAGTTCTCAGGATTTTTTCCCGTTCACTGCTCGGCAAACTATGAATAACGTCAATAATTTCGCTGGTTGTAAGTTCCATATAAACCTCCCGAATATTTCAAATTAAAAATCCTCGCCGTTCGGCATAAT
>CAYUGW010000717.1:0-2305 GCA_964444245.1 uncultured Blastocatellaceae bacterium
TGTATTTATTTTGGCAAGAGTTTTTTTCAATTTTTTTTACTTCCGATTGTAATTTTTTTCCCGACAGTTTTATCATCTTTAGCAGACAAATTATAAATATAAAAAAAATCAATTATTTACGATGAATTTTCCTTTCAAATTGGCAGAAAAAAAAGAATTCGACGCGGTCGGTTTCGGCACGAATGCGGTTGATTATCTGATCGTCGTGCCGGAATATCCCGAATTTAATTCAAAGGTTGAATTAGATAATTACACACAACTTGCCGGCGGAGAAATTGCTTCGACAATGGTCGGACTGCGGCGTTTGGGAATGAAAACAGCTTACGTCGGACGATTCGGCAAAGAAATCACGGGCGATTTCGGAATTCAGACTTTGCGCGAGGAAGGCGTTGACGTGAATTTTGCCGAACAGATCGAAGGCGCACAGACGCAGATCGCTTTTATTCTGATAGATAAACGCAGCGGCGAGCGCACCGTGATCTGGAAACGCGACCGAAAATTAGCGTATTCGCCGGAAGAAGTTCCGCTTTCGATTGTCCGCAAAACAAAAGTCTTCCACGCCACACCGCACGACACCGCTGCCTGCACGAAAATGGCACGCGAAGCCAAAGCGCACGGCGCGATTGTTTCGATTGATATTGACAATGTTTTTGAAGGTCTTTTGGAAATGATTCCGCTGATCGATGTTTTTATCTCTTCGTCTGATTTTCCCGAAAAACTCGTCGGCATCAAAGACCGGCGCGAATCCCTGCGCGAAATAAAGGCGCGTTTCGGTTGTCCGATCGTCGGAATGACCTTAGGCGAAACGGGTTCGCTTCTGCTGTGCGAAGACCGGTTTATCGAAACACGCGGCTACGAAGTTCCCGGCGGCTGCAAAGACACGACCGGCGCGGGCGATTCGTTTCGTGTCGGTTTTCTCTACGGTTTATTACAAGGCGAAACGGTCGAAACGGCGGCAGAAATGGCAAACGCCGTCGCTGCTTTAAAGTGTAGAGAAATCGGTGCGAGAACATCTTTGCCGAAGGTCGAAGAGCTTAAAAAATTATTGAGAAAATAAAATATTGAAAAATCTGCCGGTGAAAAGCGTGTAAAATCTTCCCGTTCTTCGTTCGGCTTTTACTTTTTTGGCAAAAAGGCTTGCGTTCATTTGGAAGTCTCGGAACTTGCCCCCGTGGGTTTATACGAACAACCGGCGCACGATGAGTTCTTTTCTAATCTAAAATAAGTTAATATCCAATAATTATGAAACGTCTGATTCCGATTTTCTTAGTGCTTTTTCTGGCTGCAAATTCATTTACCCAAACTATTGATGACTTAAATAGTTACAACGAACCGACGAGCCGTATGCGCGGCGTGATCGAGAAATTTTCGCAAGACTACGGAAGTTTGAACCGTTTTTATACCGCGCCCGGTTCGATCAACCGCGATGCGCGTTTTCGCCGGCTTTATTCCGATTGGCTCGCTTTGCTGAATAAGCAGAATTTCGATTCGCTTAGTCACGACGAACAGATCGATTATCTTTTATTTAAAAATTACCTGACGCACGAACTCAAGGAACAGGATCGTTTAAAAAAACAATCGGATGAAATGTCGCCGTTGATTCCCTTTGCCGGGACGATCAGCGATCTCGAAGACGCGCGCCGACGGCTTGAAACGATTGATCCGGCGAAAACCGCCGCGCTGCTTAACGATCTGAATAAAAAAATCCTCGAAACGCGCAAGGCAATCGAAGACGGAAAAATTCAAAAACCGAAACGAACGGTTGCCAATCGGGCGGCGCGTTCCGTCGCCTCCCTGCGTATGGTTTTGGTCAGATGGTTCAGTTTTCATAACGGTTATGATCCGATGTTTTCGTGGTGGAATGCCGAGCCTTATAAAACGCTTAATGCTTCGCTCGAAAATTATCAGAAATTTCTGCTCGACAAACTCGTCGGCATCGCACCGGACGACAACACGACGATCATCGGCGATCCGATCGGGCGCGAAGCGTTATTGCAGGAATTAGAGTACGAAATGATTCCCTACACGCCGGAAGAATTGGTCGAAATTGCCAATAAAGAATTTGCCTGGTGCGAGGCGGAAATGAAAAAAGCTTCACGCGAGATGGGTTTCGGCGATGATTGGAAACGCGCTCTCGAAGCGGTTAAAAACAAATACGTCGAACCGGGAAAACAGCCCGAACTTATTCGCCGGCAGGCGTTTGAAGCAATCGAGTTTCTGGAAAAAAACGATCTTGTTTCGATTCCGCCCGTGGCGCGTGAATCGTGGCGAATGGAAATGATGTCGCCCGAACGCCAATTGGTTT
>CAYUGW010000718.1:0-2304 GCA_964444245.1 uncultured Blastocatellaceae bacterium
TCTTTGTCGGCGGCGCGTTCGGTTCGTCGCTCAGAGCAAATTATTATCCGTATCTAACGGCGCTTGCCGCGCGGGAATTAAAGCTTCCGGTGAGGTTGGTTTACACGCGGCGGCAGATGTTTACCGGTCACGGCTATCGCCCGTTTACGTGGCAAAAGATAAGTTTAGGCGCGGATCAAAACGGAAAATTGCTGTCAATAATTCACGAGTCGGCAAATAATACTTCGAGTTTTGATGAGCGTTTTGAAGGCACAAACCGCTGGACTCGCAGAGTTTACGCCTGTGAAAATATGGATGCGCCCGGAAAATTCGTTAAAACCGATCTGCCGGCTCCGACGGCGATGCGTGCGCCGGGCGCGGTTTCGGGAATGTTCGCGCTCGAATCTGCTCTGGACGAACTCGCTTATAAATTAAAAATTGACCCGCTCGATCTGCGCCTGATAAATTACGCGGAGGTTGATCCGGAAGACGGAAAACCCTGGTCGAGCAAGGCTCTGCGCCAGTGTTACAGTGAAGGCGCGGCGAAATTCGGCTGGAAAAACCGCAAACCCGAACCGCGTTCGATGCGCGACGGAAAATGGCTCGTCGGTTACGGAATGGCAACCGGCGTATGGGGCGGTTTTCAATCTCCGGCGGGCGCAAAAATCACTCTGCGTTCGGACGGAACGGCAAATGTCGCGAGCGGCACGAGCGACATCGGAGTCGGAACTTATACGGTAATGACGCAGATCGCCGCCGAATTTTTGGGACTGGAGCAGGAAAAAATCAAGGCGGAACTCGGCGATACGCGCTTTCCGCGTGCGCCCGCTCAAGGCGGTTCGCAAACGACTGCAAGCGTCGGCACGGCGATTTACGGCGCGGCAAATAATATCAAACAAAAACTTTTTGATCTCGCCGTAAAGGAATCGAATTCGCCGTTTGTAAATGCAAAAATCGAAGATGTTGAATTACTGAGCGGCAATTTGCAGTTTAAAAACGATTCTAAAAAAAGCGTTTCGATCATTGATCTGATGAAGAAAAACAACCTGACGGAAATCGTCGAAGAACATCGCGCCGTGCCTTCGCCGGAACGCGAAAAATATTCGATCGCGGCGCACGGAGCGCAGTTTGTCGAAGTCAAAGTTGACGAAGATTTGGGGATTATAAAAGTTACGCGGGTTGTCGAAACGACCGCTTGCGGGCGGATTATGAATCCGAAAACGTCGCATTCGCAGGAAGTCGGCGGCGTGGTCTGGGGAATCGGGATGGCTCTGCACGAAAACACCGAAGTTGATCACCGCTACGGGCGAATGGTGACGACGAATCTGGCGGAATATCACGTGCCGACCAACGCCGATATTTATCAGATTGATACGATGTTTGTTGAAGAAGACGACAAGATCGTCAATCCGCTGGGCATAAAAGGAATGGGCGAGCTTTGTATGGTCGGAATCCCGGCGGCGATTGCCAACGCGATTTTCCACGCCACCGGCAAACGCATCAGAGATTTACCGATTACGCCGGATAAATTGTTGTAGAGGAAAATAATGAAAAAAAATACGATTATTATATTTTTGAATTTCACGTTTATTTTTTTAGCGGGAAATTCCTATGCTTTTGGTCAAAAAAACGAAGTTGATTTAAAGGATAAGAGAATAACGGTCAATTTTGAAAAACAGCCTCTCGGAATAGTTTTCAGATATTTAATGGAAAATTATGATATTCCGATTGGCTTTGAATGGTCTCTTTTGGACAAAGATCATAACGATTATAATTTTGATATCAACCTGCCGGTAACAGCGGAAAAAATTCTAAAAGGCAGCGATACTACACCCGAAATTAGATCAATAGTGCAACCAGGTTCTAAGGCAGGTTTTAAGGCAGATTTTTATCCGATTACGGTTAATTTTGATAATGCAAAATTAGAAGATGTTTTGAATGAAATTGTCAGACAGATGAATTTTTACAAATGGGAGATAAATGATGACGTGGTTAATATATTCCCCACTCAAGGTCGCCATGAAAAATTTGCAGGATTGCTGGATACTAAAATTTCCCAATTTACTTTTGAAAAAGGCAAAACCGTTCGAGACATTACTGCAAATATCAAAGAGTTACCTGAATTCATAAAATATACTGAAAATAACAATCTTATCTTTTGGGGTGATCGCACTAATGTTAGTTTTCGTAAATGGGTTCAATACGATAGAACAATAGATGCGGAAATGAACTTTTCTAATCTGACTTTCAGGGAACTTCTCAACAAAATTACTAAGATAAAAAAAGGTGGATGGAAGTTGGAGTGGATTATAACGCTAGATAAAG
>CAYUGW010000719.1:0-2298 GCA_964444245.1 uncultured Blastocatellaceae bacterium
ATTCAAAGTCATCTTAAGAATCAAAGAACGAATAAAAGGGCGGCAACCTTGATAAGTATAATCGGTAATAAACTGTTTGCGACACTCTTTACAGAAATACTTTTGCTTTTTGTTAGAAGTTTTGCCATTCTTTTTCAGGTTGAAAGAAGAACAATGCGGACAAGTTATCTTTTCGTAACACATATTTACTTAGATGACTTTTTCACATCCTTCTTTCAATCAGCATAAAATTTGCGACACCACCAACTTGACCATATCTTGAAAATCAATAAAAAAAGACTCACAGGAAAATCCTGTAAATCCTTATCTACCGGGAATAAATTGGTCGGGGCGAGATGATTTGAACATCCGACCTCACCGTCCCGAACGGTGCGCTCTACCAGGCTGAGCCACGCCCCGACAAACTAACTTACAGATTCTATGTGAATGATTCGTTTAAGTCAAACCGTTAACACTTTAAATAAAATTAAGGATGCGTCATTTCTTCGGCTTTCACTAATTCGTCGAATTTTTCGCCTTCCAGAATGCCGAGTTCGATTGCCGATTCGCGCAAATTTATTCCTTTTTTATGCGCGTTCTTGGCGATTTTCGAAGCGTTGTCATAACCGATATGCTGATTGAGAGCTGTTACAAGCATCAAGGAATCATTAAGATATTGGTCAATCTGTTCGCGGTTAAGCTCGATTCCGCTCACGCAGAATTCGACAAATCCTTTTGAAGCGTCTTTTAAAAGGCGAACCGAATGCAGAAAATTATGAATCATCACGGGTTTGAACACGTTGAGTTCAAAATTCCCCTGCGAACCGGCAAAACCGATTGCCGCATCATTTCCCAAAACCTGCGCGGCAACCATCGTCATTGCTTCCGATTGAGTGGGATTTACCTTGCCCGGCATAATCGAACTTCCCGGTTCGTTTTCCGGAAGGACGAGTTCGCCGATTCCGCAGCGCGGACCCGATGCAAGCCAGCGAATGTCGTTGGCGATTTTCATCAAACTCGCGGCAAGCGTTTTCAAAGCTCCGCTGGCAAAAACGATTTCGTCGTGCGCCGAAAGCGCAGCGAATTTGTTCGGGTGCGATCTAAATGGCAAACCCGTAAGATCGGCGATATGCGCGGCGGCGCGTTCCGAAAATTCGGGATGCGAATTTAAGCCTGTTCCGACCGCCGTTCCGCCGATTGCCAGATCGTAAAGACCGCTTAAAGCCATTTGAAGTCGCTCGATGTCGCGTTCGACCAGATTTGCCCAGCCGCCGAATTCCTGCCCGACGGTGAGCGGCGTTGCGTCCTGGAGATGCGTTCTGCCGATTTTTACAACGTCCGCGAATTCTTTTGCTTTGGCATTTATCGCGTCCGCCAGATTTTGAACTTCGGGAACAAGGGCGTTCATTTCTTCGGCGGCGGCAATATACATCGCGGTCGGAAAAGTGTCGTTCGAGCTTTGCGATTTATTGACATCGTCATTCGGATGAATCGGTTTTTTCGAACCCAGCGTCCCGCCCGCCATTTCTATCGCGCGGTTTGAGATAACTTCGTTGGCGTTCATATTCGTCTGCGTTCCCGAACCCGTCTGCCAGACTCGAAGCGGAAAATGCGCGTCGAGTTTGCCTTCGATAACTTCGTCCGCCGCTTTCACGATCAAATCCTTTTTGTCTTCGGGAAGTTTCCCGAGATCGAAATTCGTGATCGCACAAGCCTTTTTCAAAATGCCGAGTGCGCGGATCATCTCGCGCGGCATGACATCGAATCCGATGTTAAAATGATGCAGACTGCGTTCGGTCTGCGCTCCCCAGTATTTATCCGATTCGACCGCGATCTCGCCCATCGAATCCGTTTCGATTCTCGTTTCCGAATCTTGTTTCGTTGCTTCTGACATAATTTTACTTGACTATTCACATTGAATTGATGAAAATAAGGTGTGGAAAGCTAGTAACTTTCCACACGGTTGAAATTAAGAATCTAACTTCTTAATTGTTGACTCAAGTTTAATGAGCCGTTGGTTTAAGTTTTCGAGGCTTTTGACCAACTGCTCATTTTCTTTTTGACTTCGCCAATGTTTCCATATTTGAAATCCCAAAGAGATTAACTTGAGGCATCCAAACAGAATTGTTAATTCCATTTTCATACCTCCTTATTTTCAATTTGTCAGAACCTTAATTCCGACAATTTCAATTATACGTCATAACTTATATTTGTTAAGTTGCGAATTGAAACGATTCATTTATCTTCACAAACTGTTTATTTTCCTAAGTAAATGAAATTAAATAACATGCTCCACTTAATAAATTTAATTCCTAGTCG
>CAYUGW010000720.1:0-2297 GCA_964444245.1 uncultured Blastocatellaceae bacterium
TGCGAATTGATAACTCTCTGCCACGGAACATTTTCCGTTTCCGCCGCGTGCATCACATAGCCGACGGTTCGCGCCGTGTAGCCTTCGCCGAGGATTTCGGCGATCTGCCCGTAAGTCATCACGCGCCCCAGCGGAATTTCGCGGACGATCTCATAAACCTTTTCGCGGTAACTCCGTTCGTCAACATTCATAGCTTTTGTAAGTTAAAAAGTTTAAAAGTGAAAATGTGAAAAAGTTTTTGATTTTGAGAATGTAACTTTTTCAGTCTTTTTTATTCTTTTAATGTTTAGTTTTATTTCAAACTGTAATATCAAAAAAAACAACTTTTAAACTTTTTCACATTTTCACTTTTAAACTTTCCTCATCTCCGGTTTCCGATTCTAAGTCTTAACTCTCTCAGCTTTTGATCTAAATCTTCGGGTGTCATATTCTCGTATTTTTTCGGCAGAAAGCGGCGGCTCGAAGATTCGAAGACGGCGAGAAGTTCCATATAATCGAGGAGTTCGATGTCGCGGCTCGGGAAATAATCTTCAGCCGCTTTGGTGAAATGTTTTTTCTCGACCATTGCCGAATCGCCGTTTTCGCGCGCCGCATCGTCGTTTGCCATTAAAATTACGGCTTCGATGTCGGCGTTGCTGTAGCCGACGAGCTTTGCCGAAAAATCTTTGGTCAATTTTGCCAGATCAACCTCGGTTTTGATCTTGTTTTTACGAAGCAAAGCTTTGGCGATATTTTCGACTTCTTCCGGCGTTTGCACGTATAGAAAGGGAATTTTGCGGTCTAATCTTCCGGCGCGTTTTAAGTCAACGTCCAATTTATCGGGGCGATTCGTCATTACCAGAAAAAGAATTCTTCCGCGATTCGAAGTGTCGGACATAAATTCTTTGATTCTCGCAATTACGCGCGAAGAAGTGCCGCCGTCGCCGTCGCCGTCGGTGTTGCCGAAAGCGCGGTCGCCTTCGTCAATGATCACGATAACCTGTCCGATTGCTTTAATTACGTTGAGAATTTTTTCGAGATTTCCCTCGGTCGCGCCTACCCATTTCGAGCGGAAATTTTTCATCTTGATCGTCGTCAAGCCGCATTCTTTGGCGAAAGCTTCGGCGACGAATGTTTTGCCCGTTCCCATCGGACCGGTGAAAAGAATTCCCATCGGAACGCGCGAACGCGTTCCTTTTTTGATGCTGTCGGTGATGACGAGCAGATCTTTTTTAACTTCATCCATTCCGCCGACGACATCGAAACCGTATTCGGGTTCGACGAATTCGACCAAGCCGAAACATTCGCGCTCGATGATCTCGCGCTTGCGTTTCGCAATTAATTTATCGGCTTCTTCACGAGCGCGTTCGAGCGGATTTGATTTACTTTCAACGGCTTTTGCGTCCGGCGCGACGAGTTTTTTAATCTCATCGCGGCTCATTCCGGCGGTCAGAGCGGCGAGTTTGTGTCCGCGCGTCCGAGCATCGGGCGAATTCCCCAAAAGAGTCGAAATATATTCTTCACGGTCGCGCAGTTCATTTTCCTGCTGCGGCGCAGGCAAAAGGATCGAGGAAATTTGAACCGATTTCAAACCGGCGGTCGCTTCCGCATAACGCTTGCAATCTTCTTCGGAAAGACGCGAATCGGTTAATTTTACGACCTGTTCGCGCGTTTCATATTCGGGCATCGGAATTTCGATGACGGAGACTTTCGGGTTTGAAATGATCTTCGGCGCGAGTTCGGCGATGTTTTCGGCGATTAAAATTATGATATTGTCGCCGCGTTCGATTTCCGGCAGAAACGACCAGCGATGCAGAGTTACAATCGAAGCGCGGTCGGTGTCCATCTGAAAACCCGGATCGCCCGCCGGCGCGATTGATTCGGCGTATTCCAGCACGACCGCCGTTTTTTCCGTCAGACGAATGGCGCGTTCGATCATCGTCAAAACCTTCGCTTTATCCGATTCGACGGCAATTGATTGCCAGTCGGGAAAATTTTCCGCACGTTTCGGAAATCTCGCACCGGAAGAAACATTGTAGGCAACAATCGTATCGCGCGAATCTTTGAGCAGAACATCGGTTAAAAATTCGGTCAACCCGAGCATTTTCCCGTCATTTAAGACAACGTCATAAACATTGCCGTGCAAAATAAACATCGAAGATTCGCCGCGCAAATAACGCTTTCGCAGGTCTTCCGCCCAAATCGGTAAAGTTTTCGTATCAGCCATAATTTTGCTAAAGTGAAAAAGTTTAAAAGTGAAAATGTGAAAAAGTTTTTTGTCTTTTCTAATCCGCGATATTGATTGATTTTACGTGATT
>CAYUGW010000721.1:0-2290 GCA_964444245.1 uncultured Blastocatellaceae bacterium
CGTATCTCTTTCAACTGCTTCAAATCCGGCGTTTTCGATCATTTTTATTAATTCATCTTTCGTCATTTTGCGTTCGCCGCCCGTTTCGACCGAATAGGCGTGCGTCAGTTCGCCGCCGTCGGTGATCGTGCCGTCAACGTCGTTTGCGCCGAAATGAAGCGCGGTTTGCGTGATGGGAAGTCCGAGCATTACCCAATACGCTTTGATGTGGTCGAAATTGTCGAGCATCAGGCGCGAAATAGCGATGGTTTTCAGATTGAGCATCGCGTCCGGTCCGGGAAGCGACGAAAGCGCAGTTCCCGGCGGATAAAACGCGAGCGGAATAAAACATTGAAAACCGCCGGTTTTGTCCTGCTGCTCGCGCAATTTTATAAAATGATCAACGCGGTCTTCCGTCGTTTCGATGTGTCCGTAAAGCATTGTCGCATTTGTCTTGAGTCCCGCTTTGTGAACTTTTCCGGCGAGTTCGAGCCAGCGCGCGCCATCGCATTTATGATCGCAAATTCTTGAACGCGTCGGTTCGGCAAAAATCTCCGCGCCGCCGCCCGGACACGAATCCATTCCCGCCGCTTTCAATTTTTCGATCACTTCTTCGTCCGGCATTTTATAAAACCGCGCAAAAAAATCGAGTTCGACCATCGTCAACGCTTTCAAATGCAGACGCGGAAACTCGCGTTTGAGCGACGAAAAAAGATCGGTGTAATATTCAAACGGCAATTTCGAATTCAAACCGCCGACAATATGAAGTTCGGTCGCGCCTTCATTGACGGCGTTTCGCGCAATCTCGATGCCTTCGTCAATCGAATGCGTATAAGCGTCTTCCTGTCTCGCTCTGCGATAAAATCCGCAGAATTTGCAGTCCGCCACACAGATATTCGTGTGATTAAAATGCCGGTTGACGTTGTAATAAGTCGTCTTTCCGTGTTTCCGTCGCCGCACGAAATCCGCCAATTTACCGAGCGCATTCAGATCGTTGGTGTTATATAATTCCACGCCTTCATCAAAGGTCAAACGTTCGTTTGCTTCAACCTTCGCGGCGATTTTGTTTAAGTTTGTATCAAATGAAAATTGCATAAATGTTTTCAAGTTTTCCAAAAATCGGAAACTTCTAAGTTGTCATAATCACGACTTTCTAAAAATTCCGCCAAAGTTGTTGAAAACGGAAATTCTGCTTCAAAGCCGTCTAAAAGTCTTTCGAGTAAAGGTTTTGCCAGTTTGTCGCGAAACTTTCCGCGCAGACATTTTTCATACCATTTTATCAAATCGGATTCTCTGACGATTCCGCGAACCCGCGCACCGTAGCCGATTTGTTTCAGAACGGTTTCGATGACGTTTGCTTCGGCATCTTTGCAAACAATGACGAGCGAATCGCTTTCGACTTGATTTGAAATGCTGTTTGCGAGTTTCTCGTTCAAAGTCAGATGTTTGACCTGCACGGCAACGCCGAAATTCGCCCACATATCCAAACCTCTATCAGCGGCATTCGTTACACCGACGCGGAAAATATGCGCGTTTTGTTCCCAAGAAAGATCGTTTTCATCAACTCCGAGCAAAACTATTGCTAAATCCGAAAACTCTTGCAAAATCGGTTTTGAACTTTCCGAAACGCTGACTTTTACTTTTGCTTCTAAAGCCGAAATTATCGTTTCAAACAAACTATAAACAACGATTTCATAAGCCTTATCAATGCTCCGCCTAATGCCTGATTCTTTAACGAAAAGTTCCAAAAGATTTTCGAGTTTGAATTTTTCGGGCGCGGATTCTTTGATCGCCGAAATCACGCTCGAAACCGTTCCTTGGCGTTCGCCGTAACGCGCATAAATATATTTTTCAATCGCCCCGTTGGTCTTTTTGTTTTCTACATCGAGAACAATTAAAAATTCGAGCGGCATTGCCGTTTCGCTCCAAACATCGTGCTGATAGCGTGCCGAAGATGTCGAAACTTTTCCGGCGAGTTTTTGTGTTACTTCGTTTCGCCAGCGCAAAGACGGATTTTGAAAAGTTTCGAGTTTTGCAATGTTGAAATCGCCGACCGTGCGCGAACGATACAAAACTTCGGCAATATGAATCGGTCTATACAAATCAACGCGGCTTTTGCCGATGATTAAATCCAATCTTGTTTTAGCTTCTTCGAGTGTCGGCATATTTTACATTTGCGCGAAAAGCGATTCTTGAATAGCGGTTTTTGTTTTTAATGCTTGCTTTTGAATCGGCTTTGCCAAAGCCTCGAAAACCGAATTCAAGACTGCCTCAACACACGGAATCGCTACGGAATTTCCGGCGAGTTTTC
>CAYUGW010000722.1:0-2287 GCA_964444245.1 uncultured Blastocatellaceae bacterium
TTATTGTCTTTCGTGTAAAACAATTTATCGGACGAAGCATAAACCGGAACATTGACTTCCCTGCCGTTTTCCTTGCGTTTCGCATCGTAGAGAAGACTCTGCACCGAGCCTTCACCGTAGAGTTTGCCTTCTTTTTGATTTAAAACAAGGCGTTCGGCGCGGACATAATTATTTTCCTGCCAAGCCCTTGCATTTCCCGTATAAACGGCTGTTTCCGCCGCGTGATCGAGATTTGCTTCGTTTGCCGTGATGAATACGGGGGAACTCGTTGCGCCGAAAGGAGTTGCGCCGCCGGTTTGTTTCTGGCTGTAATAGGTCGTGCTGACTTTATTGCGGAAAACCGATTTATTATTTTTTGTATCCCAATCAATTTCGCCGCCTTTTGCACGCGCTTGCGAATCCCAAACGGTCGGCTCGCCGCCGCGCAGCCGGACGGTTTCATCGGCTTGCGTAAATGTGATCTGATCGGCGATTCCGTTGCGCTCGAGTTCGTTAAATTTCGCGTCGCCAAAGGCTTCGAATCTTTCCAAATCTTTGGTTTGCTCGCTGAAAATCGCATTCATACGATTCGATGTAAGTGTTTGAGTTCCGCGACCGGTTCGCGCCACGGTCGGAACACGTACGGTTTTAACATTTGTCGCCGCCGTGCAGTTTCTCGCATTATTTCCCGCAAAAAAATCGCAATCGAAACGCGGCGCGTAAACGGTCGTTTTATAATTTTCCGGCGCGTTGCGTAAAGGTTCGATAAAAAGTTCGGCATTGCCGACCGCTTCGGCTTTTGCCAGATCTTTGCCGCCGGCATTCCAGAGAGTTTTTACCGAATCGGCGGTCAGTTTTTTATTGGAGGCATTCGCATTATTATCCGGCGAATCGAGCGAAATCGTCGTGCGACCTTCGGTTTGCATTTCATCGAGCAAGCCTGTTTTGAAATTTAATCTGATAGCTTTCGGCGCGGAAAGCGAAACTTTTGTGTAATTTTCGGCTTTGACGGGCAGCAATACCGCCGTGCTTTGTCCGACAGTATTTGCCGATTCCATTTTTTGCGTATCGTCAAAAATCGCGTTCAATTCGACCGCCGAAATTTCCGTCGTGCGTTCGGCATTTGTCTGGCGCAAAAATGAATTTCCTTTCACATTCGCGCTTTTAACCTGTTTTTTCGCAGTAAGATACGCGATCATATTATCGCCCTTGATATAATCTGCTGGCTGGATGATTTCGGCGTTTCCGTTTAAGAAAATTTTTCCGCCTTTTTGTTCGTAAATCGCGTTATTTGCACGAATCGTCGTGTCTTTATTGTCTTCCGTTGTTAAAATTTCAACGCCGTTTTTGAGTTCAAAACGGTCTGCATCCTTTTCATAAAGCGCGTAATCGGTCTTGATTTTCGTCGGCTTTTGATTATTAATCGTCGTTTCAATATCGACATTTTCAAATAATTCGAGCCGTTTTACTTCTTTTATAAGATGAGCGGTCGTCCGGTTCGCTTTTGTTTTCGTCCATTTCGGATTTTTCGCGGTCGGTTTTTGATGAACGAAAACATTGCCGTTCAGATCGATCTGTTTTAATTCCTTATTCGTAAATAAAGCAATTGCTTGATTTGCCTGAATATCGGTCGGCTGCGACATCGGATCGGAAGTTGCGTTCGGCGTAACATTTATATTGACGTTTTCATTAAATTCGATCTTTTCCGCCGGTTGATTGAAAAATGCTCTGCCGGAAGTTATTTTCGCCGTTTCGATCTTTTTGAGTTCGCCGCTCTCTTCGCCGTGCGCAATAATTTCGACATCTTTCAGCAATTCGAGCGTTTTATCTTTTGTATTAACAATCGCGCCGACCGAATTTCCGGAAACATTTTCGCGCGAAAACTCTATATATTCTTCCGCGTCGGCGATTTCTGTGTCTTTTTTATAGGTCAATTGATCGGTTTTTACCTGAAGAGCGTCGCGGGAATTGATATTGACGTTGCCGGATAAAAACACCGTGAACAACTTTGAATTGTCTTTATCGGGAACATAGATCGCTCTATCCGCCGTAATCTGATCGGATTTATCGCTTGCCGCATCAAAAACCTGCAAGTAAATATTGTCCATTTTCTGGTGATTATCGGTAAAAGTTCTGACTTTATCGGCTTTGATGAAATAATTGAGTTTATCGCCGTCGTTTTCGCGCCGTTCATAACCGTTGATTTCGGCAATCACGTCTTTAGAAAGCTGCAAATTCTTTACGCCTCTCATCCGAAAATCTTCTTTGCCGTAATTGAGATAAAAACCGATTCCGATGGCGATCAGAA
>CAYUGW010000723.1:0-2283 GCA_964444245.1 uncultured Blastocatellaceae bacterium
AATTACAGTTAATAATATAAATCTTTTCATAAATTGTTTGATGCGTTTTTTTAAAACTCTATAACGCAGCATTTTTCTCCGAGTCCGTTTAATATGTCCGAAGTTCAGCCGCTCTCCAAAGAAATTTACTTCAAATTTAGAATCGCCCAATCGTGTTGAAGCGCGGTTTGTTTTAAGCGAAAATCGGGACTGACCGCGACCGGATGACCGACGATCGAAAGCATCGGCAGATCGGAGATCGAATCGGAATAAGCGTAGGATTCACTTAAGTTTATATCGTTTTTCTCGGCGTATTCTCTGATCCATTTCGCTTTGGTTGCCGAAGCCATCACTGGCGGTAGTAATCTGCCCGTCGCATAACCGTTGACGAATTCCAGACGGTTGGCGGCAAAATCGTCAATTCCTAAAAAGTCGCATAACGGTTTGACCGAAAAATCGAGCGCGCCCGTAACGACAATTTGTTTGTGTCCGAGTTTTTTCGATTTTTCAATTAAATCCGGCGTTCCTTCAAAAATCGCGGGTTTTAAGACATCTTCAAAAAGTTCTTCCGCAAAATAACGCAGACGGTCTTCCGATTCGCCCGTGTAGCTGCGAAAGAAAAATTCGTTGAAAACATTACGCGAATAAAGATCCGTCACGCCGAACAGCGGCAGTTTTGCCAGCGTTCCGACGCTCTTTTTTACAGTTTTAAATAAGCCTTGCTGGCGGCGTGCATAAAACCCGAGCGTATGCACCAGATTCGTATTGACCAGTGTTCCTTCCAGATCGTAAAAAGATGCCGCTTGTCCGTTTTTGTTCATTTTCTTCTTTTATGAAATAATTCTTCTGTATTTGTCGCATCTGCAAAGAGATAGAATATAGCAAAATTTTAGCATTTTCGTAACTTGAAGGATATGAACACTATCAGAAATTACGGTTTTATTACAATTGGTTTTCTCCTGTTATTGACGCTGTCGTGCGCTTCTTCAAGCGAAGCAACCGATGACCCGACACCGGCGCAAAGGAATGTCAACATCCCGGAAACGCTGAAAAAAGCCGCTGAATTGTTTGAACAGCGCGACGATTTAGCAAAACTGCGCGAGGCTGTCAAGACGCTCGCCCAAACCAGACACGCCGATAACCGCCATTATGAGGTCGAATGGACTTTCGCTAAATACAATTATTTTCTCGGCAAACAGAGCGAGAGCGAAAAGGAAATTGACACGGCATTTAAGACGGGCGAAAAAGCCGCGCAAATTGCGGTAATGATTGAACCCGGCAAACCCGACGGGCATTTCTGGTTTGCGGCAAATTTGGGCGAAGCCGCAAAGCGTGCGCCGCTTACGGTCGGTATAAAAAGAATTGACGACATCCGCGAGGCGATGAAAAAGGTTATCGAACTTCAAGCGGATTATCAGGGCGCGAGCGCGTATGACGGTCTGGCACGAATCGAACTCGAAAGCGGACTTATCGGCGGAAAAACCGAAAAAGCGATTGAATATCTGGAAAAGGGGCTGGAACTGGAAAAAAACAATTCGAATATTCGCCTTAATCTTGCCAAAGCTTACTTGCGCGTTGATCGCAATTCGGAAGCGAAAACACAACTCGAATATATTACAAAAATGCCGCCAGATAAGGATTATAAGTTTGAATACGAAGCAAATTTAAAGGAAGCCAAAAGGCTTCTGGAATCAAGATTTTAATTTTTTTTCTAAACACATAGAAACATAGAAACATAGTTATTTTTCTTAAATAAAGCGAATAACGTGAAAATTTAACGTAATAACCATAACTTATAAAAATCTATATTTTCTATGTTTCTATGTGTTTAATAAAATTCTTCAAAAATGAAAAAACGACGCGCAATTTTTCCCGGTTCGTTCGACCCTTTGACGAATGGGCATCTCGATATAATCAAGCGAAGTCTGCCGCTTTTTGATGAAATTATTATCGCCGTTCTCAATAATCCCGACAAAAATCCGATGTTTTCGGTCGAGGAAAGATGCGAAATGATCGAAGAAGTTTTAATTGAAATCAAAAGCAAAAATTGCGAACTGATCGTTGACAGCTTTTCGGGTTTGACCGCCGATTTTGCCAGAAAAAGCGGCGCAAATGCAATCGTTCGCGGCATTCGCGCCGTTGCCGATTATGAATACGAACTCCGTATGGCTCTGATGAATCGCCGCCTCGAACCCGAAATCGAAACCGTTTTTCTGGTCGCGGCAGAGGAATTTTCTTATGTTTCGTCGAGTTTGATGAAACAGGTTTTCACGCTCGGCGGTCGCGTCGAAGGTTTGATCCCGA
>CAYUGW010000724.1:0-2274 GCA_964444245.1 uncultured Blastocatellaceae bacterium
AAACTTCGGGTTTCAGCAATTCGACATCAATCAACGGCGCGGAAGCCGGCAGATTACGTATGAAGATGTTAGCTGAAAGAAAAGGACAAAACAATACACCCGAAGGCACCGGCGCGGGAAACTCAATTGTTTGGTACATCCATAACAGCGGAAACGGAAGTGTTACGATTGGCGGATTCGGATCTGCCGCAACCGATCTGATCGTTCCGGCGGATTTTGACGGCGATGGTAAGACGGATGTAGCCGTTTGGCGTGCTACAGGTCCTAATTCGGCTTCATTCTTTATTTATGAAAGTGCAACAAGCACTTTCAGAGAAGATGCCTTCGGACAAGAGGGCGATAATCCGCAGGTTGTCGGCGATTATGACGGCGACGGTAAAGCAGATGTCGCTACATTCCGCTGTCCGCCAGCCGGAGGACAATGTTTCTTCTTCTATCGCGGATCTGACAATAATCCGAACGGGAATATTACATACGTTCCGTGGGGAAATGGACAACCGTTTGATTTCTTCCCGAACGTCGGCGATTTTGACGGCGACGGCAAAAACGATTTCTGTCTCCAAAGAACTAACCCTGATGAAGCCGGAAAAGGACAATTCGTTCTTTTACGTTCATCTGACGGCGGAACTGAATTTATAAATTGGGGATTGGACAATGACTTTATCATTCCGGGAGATTATGACGGCGACGGCAAATCGGACTTTATGGTTCGCCGAAACGGTTCAAATCCGTACCAGTGGTTTCTGCTGACGCGCACCGGCGGCGGCACGGGCGCAAATCCGATTCAGTTCGGCATTCCGGGAGATATTATGACACCGGGAGATTATGACGGCGACGGCAAACAGGATATTTCTATTTGGCGACCTGATGCCAATCCCGACAATAATTACTACTATGTTCTCAGATCGAGCGACGGCTCTCTTCAAACCTTTGAATGGGGAAGTCAAAATGACGTACCGACCGCAAATTGGTATGTTCAATAATTCTTGAAAAGGAATTTTAAGAAAAAGAGGGCGGGAAATTTTTTTTCCCGCCCTCTTTTTCTTTGCCGCTTTTGCCAAAAAGACTTTTCTTTGCAATAATTTTTAAGAGTTAAATCTATCAATAAAACAGGTTAAAAATGAGTAATATTTTAGTATTTATCGAACACAGGGATTGTGTTTTGAACAAAACTTCTCTGGAAGCGATCACCGCCGCGCAAAGTATCGGTAAGGATTTGGGATTAACTGTTTCCGCCGTTCTTCCGTGCGATAAAGAGTGCGCTCTGGCGCAGGAAATTTCGACTTATAATCTCGAAAAAGTAATCGTTGCCAAAAACGAAAAACTCGGTATTTACACGCCCGACGGCTACACGGATGCCTGGGAGCAAGTTATTAAAAACGAGAATCCGCAGTTTGTGATTATGTCGCATACATACCAAGTGCGCGATTTTGCGCCGAAACTCGCCGCACGGCTCGGCAGAGAAGTCGTCGGCGATTGTATTCGTTACACGAACAATGGCGGAAAACTGGTTTTTACGCGGCGGATTTTTCTGGGTAAATTGGATGCGGACGTTTCAATCGAAGGCGATGCGCCGTATTTCGTGACATTTCAATCGGGCGCATTTCGCGGCGACAACGCCGAAAAAGGCGGCTCGGCAAAGGTTGAAACGGTTGATGCGGAAGTCGGCGATCTGCGGATGACTCCGGAAGAACCTTTTCAGGAAGCAAAAGCGTCGGTTGATCTGACCAAATCGGAAATCATCGTCGCCGTCGGTCGCGGGATTAAATCGGAAGAAAATATTGCGGTCGCGCAGCAACTCGCCGACGTTTTAGGCGCGGATCTGGCGGCTTCGCGTCCGATCTGCGATTCCGAATGGCTGCCGATTGACCGCCAGATCGGTTCATCCGGGCAAACGGTTGCGCCGAAGGTTTATATTGCGCTTGGAATCTCCGGTGCGATTCAGCACATTGTCGGAATGAAAAACGCCGGAACAATCGTGGCGATCAACAAGGACGCGGAAGCACCGATCTTCGACATCGCAGATTACGGCATTGTCGGAGATTTGTTCGAAGCCGTTCCCGTGCTGATCGAAGAGATCAAAAAAGCGAAAGGATAGGTAAAATGCATTTTTGAAAAAAAATAAATTGCCAATAAAGAAATCGCGGGCGCAGAGCAACCCTTCCTGACCTAAAATTATTATAAAGGTTTTTGATAAAGCTTAATATTGATTCAAGTTAAAACGGAAAAAGACAAGTTAAAAACATTTTCAAGTCGGGAAGGGTTGCTCTGCGC
>CAYUGW010000725.1:0-2273 GCA_964444245.1 uncultured Blastocatellaceae bacterium
CTCTTCTAAAATAATATTCGTATTCGTGTAAATACAGATTTCTCCGGCGATTCTCAGAGATTCGGTCGCGATTTCCTTCGCGGAAAGTTCGGTATGTTTAACAAGAGCGCGAGCCGCCGCCATCGCGTACATACTTCCCGAACCGACCGAAAGCAGACCTTCATCCGAAGCGATGACGTCGCCTTTGCCCGAAATCAGAAAAGCATCCTTTTTATCGGCAACGATTAAAAGGGCTTCGAGATGCCGCAGATATTTATCGGTTCGCCATTCTTTGGTTAGTTCGATTGAAGCGCGTTCGAGTTGTCCTTGATATTGCTCGAGTTTTCCTTCGAATTTGCTCAAAAGCGAAAAAGCATCGGCGGTCGCTCCGGCAAAACCGCACAGCACCGTATTGTTGTAAATACGGCGAACTTTTCGCGCATTGCCCTTCATAACAGTTTCGCCGAGCGTAACCTGTCCGTCGCCAGCCATCGCAAGTTGTCCGTTTCTCTGCACAAGCAGAACGGTCGTTGAACGTATTTTCGGTATTTTTGGTAATTTTGATTCTTGTTTCATAAAAAGTGTAATAATAAATCTTTAAATTGAAATGCTCAAATTGACAGATGCGCGTCGTTTGTTTGAACATTATAAAGTTTATGAAGAAAACGGCAAAAATCGGCATCACAATGCGGCTCGAAGCGGCAACGCAACGCTTCTATCTCGGGCGCGATTACAGCGAGGCTCTGGCGCATCTGGGCGCGATTCCGGTGCATATCAGCCTGATTCCGGACAAGAGTTATATCGAAAATCTTTTGAAAAATCTGGACGGAATTTTATTGCCGGGAAGCGATTCGGATGTCAACCCTTTGATTTTTAATGAAGAACCGCATCCGAAATTAAAAAGAGTCGTGCCGGAAAAAGATGAAACCGATCTGTTAGTTCTAAAAATCACCGAAAAATATAAAATACCGCTTCTGGCTATTTGCTTCGGAATGCAGGCTTTAAATGTTTCGCGCGGCGGAAATCTGATTCAGGACATCGAATCACAGATCGAGGGCAGCATCAAACACGAGCAGGGAATTCCGCTCGAGAGAAATTCTCACAGCCTCGATTTTAACGGTGCGGGAATTCTGTCGCGTCTGATAACGTCAAAAAATGTATTAGTCAATTCCCATCATCATCAGGCTGTAAAAAAAGTCGGCAAAAACTTAAAGGCAACGGCGTGGGCAAAAGATGGGATAGTCGAGTGCATCGAAGATACGAGGGAAGACAGATTTGTGCTGGGAGTTCAATGGCATCCCGAACTTTCATGGAAAAACGATAAATTATCGGGCGGAATTTTCAAGGAATTTGTCAGAGCGTCGGAAAAGTTTGCCGAAACCGGAGGAGAAAATATTTGTGACAATGCTTGAGCGCAAATCTGTTAAATTAGGCTTAGAAAAGGTTTTAGCTGATAAAATAGAAACTTTAAAAAATAAAAAAATCGGCTTGATTTGCAATCAGGCTTCGGTTAATCACGGATTTCGGCACGCTGCCGATCTGTTTTTTGAAAATCCGGAAATAAATCTGACGACGCTGTTCGGTCCGCAGCACGGAATTCGCGGAGATGTTCAGGATAATATGATCGAAACATCTCACACGACGGATAAACAGACGAATCTGCCGATTTATTCGCTTTATTCCGAAACACGCGAACCGACCGCCGAAATGCTGGAAAACGTGGATGCAATCGTTTTCGATCTGCAGGATGTCGGTTGCCGCGTTTATACATTTATTTATACGATGGCAAATGCGATGCGTGCGTGCGCGAAATTCGGCAAAAAGTTTATCGTCTGTGATCGCCCGAACCCGATTAACGGTGTTAATATAGAAGGGAATTTGCTTGAAAAAGGACACGAATCATTTGTCGGGATGTTTCCGATTCCGATGCGCCACGGTTTGACGGTCGGCGAACTCGCGCTGTTATTTAACAGGGAATTCGGCATAAATTGCGAGCTTGAAATAATCGAAATGGAAAACTGGGCACGCGCGAGTTTTTATGATGAAACGGATGCGCCCTGGGTTTTGCCGTCGCCGAATATGCCGACGGTTGATACGGCGGTCGTTTTTCCGGCGACCGTTTATCTGGAAGGCACACAGGTTTCCGAAGGACGCGGAACGACCAAACCTTTTGAAATCTTCGGTGCGCCTTATATCGATGCCAAAGAATTTACGGACAGTTTGAACAAACTCGAACTTCCGGGCGTTATCTTTAGGGAAACAAACTTTTTACCGACATTTCAAAAGCATCAAAA
>CAYUGW010000726.1:0-2258 GCA_964444245.1 uncultured Blastocatellaceae bacterium
AAAAATTATTAAAACTCGAAACGGCTCTGAGCGAAAACAGCGAAAAAATCGATACCCTTATACTTTGGAAGCGAAATCAAAGAGTCGAGACACTTTTATCGAAATGGTTTGAACCGACACCCTATTTTGAATCCGGAAATGTCCGTTTATACAAAAGAATCCGCGGAGATAAAGTTCTGAATAAATAAAAGTTTTTGTAATCGGTTTGATTCAATTCATTCGGGGGTTTTAATTTTAAGACCGTTTGTTTTAAAGTTAGAGTATTGGTTAAATTAGATTAGGATCAATGGAAAACGGATAATTTTGTTAAATTAAATAATTCTTACATTATCCGTAATCCAATAGTTTGAAGCCGAATTAAAAAATATATGAAAGATAATTCAACAACTTCTGTCGAACTATCGGTTGTCATGCCTTGCTTAAATGAAGCCGACACATTGGAAATCTGTATTCATAAAGCTCAGCAAGCCTTTCGCGAGCATCAGATCAGCGCAGAGATAATTGTCGCCGATAACGGCAGTACGGACGATTCCGTCAAAATCGCCGAGCGCAACGGCGCACGGGTTATTCACGTTAAAGAAAAAGGCTACGGCAATGCTCTGATGGGCGGAATTTCCGCCGCTAAAGGCAAATTCGTGATTATGGGTGATGCCGATGACAGTTACGATTTTCTCGAAATTCCAAAGTTTGTCGATAAATTGAGAGAAGGTTTCGATCTGGTGCAGGGCTGTCGTCTGCCCGGCGGCGGCGGACAGGTTCTGCCCGGCGCGATGCCTTTTCTGCACCGCTGGTGGGGAAACCCTATGTTTTCGCTGCTGGTGAAAAACTGGTTCAAAGCCCCGATCAACGATGTCTATTGCGGTTTGCGCGGGTTTACCAAAGCTCATTACGAACGTTTAGACCAGCGATGCACGGGAATGGAATTTGCCACCGAGATGATTATCAAATCCAGTCTTTATGCGGAAGATTACGGCGTAAAGATCGCTGAAGTGCCGATCACTCTGCATCCGGACGGGCGAAAATCACACGCGCCGCATCTGAAAACTTTTCGCGACGGTTGGCGTACTCTGCGTTTTTTTCTGATGTACAGTCCGCGCTGGCTTTTTCTGATTCCCGGAATTTTTTTAATTTTGTTGGGATTTTTGGGTTATATCATTGCGCTTCCGCAATTACAGATCGGCGGCATCGGGTTTGATGCGCATACGCTTCTGTTTGCCAGTTTATTTATCTTGTGCGGCTATCAATCGGTTTTGTTTGCCGTGATGACCAAAACATTTGCCATCAGCGAAGGATTAATGCCGGAAGACCCGAAAATCGTTAAATTATTTGAGGTGATCAATCTCGAACGCGGTTTAATTATTGCGGCGATCACCTTATTGATCGGCATCGGTTTATTGGTTGCGGCGATAAATCAATGGCGTTTGGCAAATTTCGGCGTGTTGAATTATGCTGAAACGATGCGGCTCGTCATTCCCGGTTCTACCCTTGTCGCACTCGGTTTTCAGACGGTTCTATCCGGATTTTTTGTCAGTATTTTGGGAATGAAAAGAAAATAGATTTATGACAGGTCAAGAAAATATCGGTTTAATTGAAACTCAGCGGCTGATTCGCAAAAATTTCTCGAAAGAGCGGATTCAGGAATGGATGAAACCTTCGGAAACAAAAGTTTTTGCGGATTTATTTCTCGATTGGCTTCTGATCGCTGCGGCTTTCGCGTTTTTCGTGTTTTTTCAAACGTGGTGGAGCGCTGTAATCGCTTTTTTTGTCATCGGATTATGTCAGTACCGACTGTTTATTTTAGGACACGACGGTCTTCACGGCAATCTTTCCAAAAATCGCGCGCGCAATGATTTTATCGCCCGTTGGCTGATCTACGCGCCGATGTTTATGGGCTTTAATGATGCCAAGCGCAATCATCTGTCGCATCATCAATTGCTCGGCACGCCGGAAGATCCCGACCGCTATATCCATCTGCTTGACAATAAAAATTCGCGCTTCAAGTTTCTGCTTTTTTGTTCGGGTTTGGCGACTTTCGGTAAAACCGTTCTGAAGGTCACGCCGTTCGGAAAAATGTTTTTTTCGACCGAGAAACCGAGTGAAAATATGGTTGAAGCCAAGCCGGCGGCGGTCTTGAAGGATTATATCATCGAGCGAATTCCGGTTTTGATCTGGCAGATAGTGATTTTCGCTGCTTTTATCTTTTTCGGAGTTTGGTGGCTTTATCCGATTTTGTGGGTTGCACCGATTTATTTTCTGGT
>CAYUGW010000727.1:0-2253 GCA_964444245.1 uncultured Blastocatellaceae bacterium
ATTCTTGTTTTAACATTTTCAATCGCATTTTTCGGATGCACGACCGAAACGCCGACAAATACGGAGTCAAATACAGCGGCAAAAAATACTGCCGAAAACGCGGAAACAAATTTCAACGCCAATAAGTCGGCGGAAACCACAGCACAACCGATTTTAAAGGGCGAAAAGATCGAAAAGCCTCTGGAAGTAAAATTTGAAGCGAGCGGTTTGCCGGCAGATTGGCAGAAGATTGACACGAATAAAGAAAAGGCAGCGGATTTTGACACGACGGGCGGCGTTTTAAAACTGAAAATTCCGGGCGGAACCGATCTTTTCGGTGAAAATCAAAACGCACCGCGTCTTTTAAAAGCGATTTCCGGCGATTTTGAAATCGAAACAAAAGTAAAATTCTCGCCGGAATCGGGTTATCAAGGCGCTGGAATTCTGGTTTTTAATAATGAGAAAAACTTTTTGCGCCTTGAACGCGGATTCGGCGGAATTGACGGCGGCGAAAGCGGCGTGCGCCTTGATAAATCGGTGAATGGCGATTATTCTGCCGTTTCCGGTACGGAACAAAATCCGACCGAAAGCGGGGAAGTCGAATTGAAGTTAGTGAGAAAAGGCAAAGAGTTTATCGCGTTTATGCGCGAAAATATTGACAGTGAATGGAAGGAAATCGGCGCGTTTGAATCCGATTATCCGGACACCGTGCAGGTCGGCATTATCGGTATCAGCACGACCGATGATATAACGGCAGAGTTCGCATATATCCGCATTAAGCCGATTTTGTAATTTCTGCTCCAGATATAAAAAAGCCTCAAAAGTGAAAAAAACAAAAGCTTTCGCAGTTTTTTTTTACTTTTTCCGAAAAAATATTGATATAACGCAAGCAAATAGGTTATTCTCGTTCTTGAATATGTAAAAAGGAGATGTAATTTATGAACAAACATATTATCGGTTTAATTATTTTTAGTTTTATTGTCGGAATGAGCGCAATTATTGCCAGTTTTTTTGTCCCGATGCCGCAAATGCCGAAACTCGATTCGGTCAAGGTTTCCGAAGCAAATGATTATATTTACAGGGGAACTAAATCTTGTAAGAAAAAGAAAAGAAAACCCCGCATAAAAAATTATGATATTTTGGCTTCCGCCAAAGTTTCGCAAGCCGTGTTTGATATTGAGAAAAAACGGCTCAATACCGAATTTACGATTGAACGGGCTGATGATTCGACCGAAACCGTAAATATCGCGCTTCATTTTTTCGTCAATGACGGATACGCTATTCAACATATTAAAACCGAATATGTTACGCTGACACCGAATTTTGATATCGGCGATAAAGCGATTACGCAGAATAAATCTTCGTTCAGATGGCTGAATAAACTGGAATCGCGCGAAAATCTATACGTGATTCCCGAAGTTGTGAAAGATAATTACAGCTATTCAAAACAACCGCCGTTTTTCGATGCGTCAGAAGCGACTGCGGTTTTATTAAGTCCGAAAAGAAGCGGCGGCGGTATTCTTCAGTAAAAATAGAAATTTTTTTCAAATTAGTTTGCAAGTTTAATTTTTGAACTCGTTCTACTTTTTCAGTTACGAGGTTTTAAGATTAGACTTGCAAATTTTTTTTGGAGGAATTTTTTATGTATTTCAAAGGTAAAATCGCCAATAATTCAAAAATCGCAGTTTCATTCGTTTTGTTATTTTCCATAGTTTTTTCCGCTTGTTCTCAGAGAAGCGGCAATGAAATAGCTAAAAACGAATCGCCGTATGACAGATCATCAAATTCAAATGCAATGGTGGCTTCGCCGATGGTTTCGGAATCAGCGGCTAATAGATCGGTTGCTGTTGATGAAAAACCGGGGAGCGGAGAAAAATATGCGGAAATTACGGAAAATCCGTTTTTAGAAACGTCGCGTGCGCCGCTTTCGACCTTTTCGATTGATGTCGATACGGCTTCTTACTCAAATGTCCGCAGATTTATCAATCAAGGTTCGCTTCCGCCCAAAGATGCGGTTCGCATCGAAGAATTAATTAATTATTTTGAATACGATTATCCGCAGCCGATCGGCGATGTTCCGTTTTCGGTCAGCACCGATGTAGCGAATGCGCCCTGGAATTCAAAAAATAAAATAGTGCAAATTGGTTTGCAGGGCAAAAGAGTTTCGCTTGATAATCTTCCGCCTTCGAATCTTGTATTTTTACTGGATGTTTCAGGTTCGATGAATTCGCCCGATAAACTGCCGCTTTTGAAGGAATCTCTCAAAATTCTGCT
>CAYUGW010000728.1:0-2251 GCA_964444245.1 uncultured Blastocatellaceae bacterium
CTTGTTCGCCGAAACTTTTTGCCTTGATACCGAAATGTATGTCCGGCGTTCGAACCTCTAAATCCTTGATAAATATATCACTTAGGCTTTCATCATAATTCTGTCCGGTGTGAACCGTGATGTGTTCCGAGTGCTGATCCAAAATTTTCAACACCAGACTCAGCCTGATTATTTCGGGGCGTGTCCCGAAAATTGTCATTATTTTCATAAAATATTTAGTGATCTTTGATCTTTGATCTTTTAACTTTTAACTTTGATTTTGCATTTTTTACATATTTCAACAGGTTTGGCAACAAAGCATTTTTTGCAAGTGGCGGCGAGTATTATTCAGATATGTATTGATCCAAAGTCAAAGATCAAAGATCAAAGATCAAAGTTCATTTTTTTTTAATTTAAAAACTGTGCGATTTCTTCATTGGCTTCGCTGAAAAGAATTTTTAGTTCCTCGACCGAGATATTTTCGTCCTTTGAAGAATATTCTTTTTTCAGCGTGTCTTGCATCTCCGCATCTTCCCGCAGTTCCGGCAAAACCGGCAAAATGACGTAATAATCGCCGCGCTCTATGGTTCGGAAACATTCTTCTTCGGAAACCATTATCTCGTGAATTTTCTCGCCCGGACGAATTCCCGTATAAATAATGTCCAGATTTTTCTCACCCATCAGGCATTTCGCCACATCCGTAATACGCGCCGCAGGTACTTTCGGAATATATGTTTCGCCGCGCCGTCCGCCCGTAAGTGCCGCAAAAACCGTATCAACCGCCCGGTCAAGGCTCAGCAAAAAACGCGTCATTTCCGGCAGAGTTACCGTCAGGGTTTGATTGTTTTTCACCTGTTCGACAAAAAGCGGTACAATCGAACCGCGCGACGCGATCACATTGCCGTAGCGCACGCAGGTAATAATCGTATTCGGACAATCGCGGTTTGCCTCCAGCAGAATACGTTCCTGCAGAGCCTTTGTCATTCCCATCACATTGATCGGCTTACACGCTTTATCGGTCGAAATCCCGACAACCTTCTCTATTTGTAGATTATTCTCTCTGATACCTTTAACGATATTTTCCGCGCCGATGATATTGGTCAAAACGGCTTCGTACGGAAAATATTCGCACGAAGGAACTTGTTTGAGTGCCGCGGCGTGAAAAACTATGTCCGAATCGCGCATCGCCGCCAGAAGCGCGGAAAAATCGCGCACATCGCCTATGCGAAAATTCAATAAGTCTTGTGAATTCTGATAGATAACATCATCGGTCGCGGCTTTTTTGTGCATATATTCGAGCCGCATATAATGCTGTTTGGCTTCATCTCTGGAGAAAACCGTGATTTTTTCAGGTTTTCCCATTTCGCCGGTTAAAATTCTACGCACCAGCGTCTGCCCGAGCGAACCCGTGCCGCCCGTTACTAAAATTCTTTTTCCGTCTAAACTTTTCATTTATCTCCAATCCGTATAAGGCGTTTTATCTTTTGCCATTTTCTCGATCATTTCATCCCAACTTTCGGGCTGAAATCCGGTTTGTTGGCGAAATTTTGACGAATCCAGGCTTCGGTCGATCTTAAATTCTTCGTCTTTTTCGATCTCGATTTCAATCTGAAAATGTTTTTTTACCAAAACCAATAGGTCGTATTTGCTGATCGGTTCGCTCGACGCGTGATACAGACCGCTTAAATTTTTGTGATTCAGAATCAAATCGGCAATTATATCGGCAAAAACTCTCGTTGGAAAGCCTGTATAAATCGCATTGGCAAAACCTTTTATTTTTTTTCCGCGATTCGATAAAAACCATTCGATCAGACTGTGCGCCGTTCCCAATTCTCTGCCGATGATCGAAGTCCGCAAAGTCAGATGTCGCCCATCCGTAACCTCTCCGAGATTTTTGCTTTTCCCGTATAAATCTCTCGCGTCCGAAATGTCTTCTTCCACGTACATTCCTTTTTCGCCGCTGAAAACGCAATCGGTACTGATTGTAATCAATTTAGAATTATACATATCGCCGATCTCCGCCAATTGATGCGGCAAAAGGGCGTTTATCCTTATCGTTTTTACGGAATTTTTCGCCGACGGCAGTTGCTTGATAATACCTATACAATTTATTAAATAATCCGGTCTTATCGTTTCGACGATTTTTGAAATTTCTTCGATATTTTCGACAGAAATGTTTTCATACAAATTTTTCTTTTCAAAAAATCCGTATTTTTCATATTGCTCGAGATTTCCGCGAACGGTTGCAAAGACTTCAATATTTTTCTGCAAA
>CAYUGW010000729.1:0-576 GCA_964444245.1 uncultured Blastocatellaceae bacterium
AAAAGTTCTCGTCGTCCGGCTCCGTTCGATCGGCGATACGATTCTCGCGACGCCTTCGTTGTTCGCTCTGCGGAGATTCTTACCTGACGCGCAGATCGACATTCTGCTCGAAGACTGGGTCGCGCCGGTTCTGGACGGCTTCGAAGCGGTCGATAATGTTTTAAGCGTTTCGAAGGACGCCAAAGACCGCTTCAAACTCGCCCGAAAACTCCGCCGCGAAAAATACGATGTCGCCGTCAATCTGCACGGCGGTACGACGGCGACCTTTTTCGTCCGGGCGTCGGGCGCGAAACACCGCGTCGGTTATACGGATTATCAATATTCGCTTCTCTACAATCATCTCTTGAATTCCGCGTCGGACTTCTGGCAAAAGGAAAATACACATTCCGCCGAACAGCAGCTTGCCCTTTTGGGATTCATCGGTATTCCGGTCGCAGACCGACCGAAAACCCGTCTGAATGTCACGGACAAGGCTTTAAATGCGGTAACCGAAAAAATCAACGCCAAACTCAAATCCCAAATCCGAAATCCCAAATCCGAAATCGCTTTGTTGCATCCGGCCGCCGCCTTTGCCAC
>CAYUGW010000729.1:586-2250 GCA_964444245.1 uncultured Blastocatellaceae bacterium
AAAGCAGTGGGCGACGGAGAACTTTGCCCGGACGGCGGAGTTTTTAGCCGAAAAAGGCCTGCGCACCGTCGCCGTCGCAACGAAAAAGGAACGGGAAGTACTGGACAATCTCGAAAAACTTTCAAAAGTTCCGGTTTTAACCTTCGACGATCTCTCTTTGCCTGAAATAACGGCGCTCGCTTCCCGTGCGGAAATCTTTGTCGGCAACGATTCCGGCATCGCTCATATCGCCGCTGCCGTAAATACGCCGGGCGTCGTGATTTTCGGTTCTTCAAACCGCGATCACTGGCGTCCCTGGACGGATGTGCCGCACGAAATCGTCTTTCGACCTCTGCCCTGTCAGCCGTGCGCCGGATATTTCTGCAAAGAGTTCGGAGAACCGAAATGCATTCTCGGTGTCGGGATTGCAGAGGTGACCGAAGCGGTCGGTCGAATTTTGAAAGAAGATCAGAAAAAATCGCCCCGGATATAAATAAATCTTGCCTTTTTTTCCAAAATAGGAGTAACATTAGGGGTAAATCAGAGATCAGAAGTTAATTTAACAAGCATTATGGAACGGGAATTCCGAGACAGTGGTTTGGCGGTTTTGAATTATCGGATTCTTTTTTAACGAAGAGACGGACTTTTTCATAAAAACGGAGGGATGAATTTATGAAGGATGTTTTATTTGCACTTTTGGCATTGGTTTTTGCCATTATCGCCGCTTTCTTTTTCTATACGTTTCAAACGACGGAAAACTCCAGCATCATGTATATGATTCTTGGCGTGGTTTTTGTCGTTTTAACGGCGATTTGCGGTGTGCTTTTCTTATCCAAACGGGTCAATAAGGCGGAAGACATACATATTACCGAATAATATGAGGTTTTCTTCGAAAGTATAAAAAAAAACAGGCGATAAATCACATAAAGTTTTAAGGCAGCGGATTTATCGCTTGTCCGATATTTTTTTATAAAAAATACAGCCTTGAATTTAATCAGCGATTTCTTTCTTTTCAAAATACTTTTTGCAAAAATATTTTAGTTTTTTGCATTTTTTCCCGACCTCTTCAAAGCAGATTACACGTCGTATTAAAACAGTAATTTAAGGAATTATAAATTCTCTTGTTGAAGTGTCTTTTTTGTCGAGATAAAACCGTTTATGTCCGTTGAGTCCTTTGAGATTATTTTCGTTCTCGCGATTGCGGTTTGTGCCGTCATTTTATTCGCCACCGAAAAACTTTCGGTGGATGTCATCGCGCTCGTGATTATGTCGACACTCCTGCTTTCCGGGATCATCACGCCGGAAGATGGTATTTCCGGATTCAGCAATCAGGCGACCGTCACGGTGGCGGCGATGTTCATCATCAGCGCCGCGCTGTTTAAAACCGGTGCGGTCAGTTTTTTGGGCGTGTTTACGACGAAGATTTTCAAACGGGGGTTCTGGTTCGGCCTCGTCACGGTGATGTTCTCGGTCGCTTTTTTTTCCGCTTTCATCAATAACACGCCGGTCGTCGCGATCTTTATCCCGATTCTGATCGGCGTCGCCAAAGACACCAAAACGAGTATTTCCAAACTGCTCATGCCGATGTCGTTCGCCTCGATGTTCGGCGGCGTCTGCACGCTGATCGGAACTTCGACGAACATCGTCGTCAGCTCGATCGCCGAAGGTCAGGGACAACCCGCCTT
>CAYUGW010000730.1:0-2249 GCA_964444245.1 uncultured Blastocatellaceae bacterium
GCTATAAACAGGGCGACGAAGCCAAACCGTTTATGCGTCTGGCGTGTCAGGCAAAGGCTTACGGCAATGTGCATCTCGTCATTCCGCCTTGGAACGGCGTTTTCGGCAAGAAGATTTATGATAACGTCGAAAAGGTCGAACTCGAACCGGCGACGACTTCCGCCGTCAAACTGCGCGAAACAATCGCTGCGGCAACTTCCGAAGAGTAAAAAAATCTCAAAAATAAAAAAAGCCGTAGGATTAAACGAAAACTCGTTAAATCCTACGGCTTTTTCGGTTCAAATGTTTTTTTGTTAGAATCTTAAATTATGAAATATTTTTTTTCGATTTTATTAATCTTCGCGTTCGGGCAAATCGTTTTTGCCCAGACGAATACTTCGGTCAAATATCCGCATCCGGTCAAATATTTTCCGCTTAAAATTGAAAAACAAAACGTCAAAATGGCGTATATGGATGTTTTTTCACAAGACCCGAACGGCGGAACGGTCATACTTTTTCACGGCAAAAATTTTAACGGGTTTTACTGGAAAGATGTGATTGCGCGGCTCAATTTTCACGGCTACCGCGTGATCATACCCGACCAGATCGGTTGGGGAAAATCGGATCGCCCGAATTTGCATTACAGTTTTCATCAACTGGCGGAAAATAATAAAAAACTGCTCGATTCTTTGGATATTTCACAAGTGATCGTCATCGGTCATTCGATGGGCGGAATGCTGGCGACGCGCTTTGCGCTGATGTATCCCGAAACGGTCGAAAAACTCGTGCTGGAAAATCCGATCGGGCTGGAAGATTACCGCACATTCGTTCCATATACGCCGCTCGAACAGGTCGAACAAAACGAACTGAAAGCGACGGCGGAATCGGTCGAAAATTATCAAAAAACCTATTATCCCGAATGGAAACCCGAATATAAACAATTCTCGGACGCGCAAGCCGCCGATCTGAAGCTCAAAAATTTCCCGCAGGTCGCTTTTATCAACGCTAAAACCTTTCAGATGATCTACGAACAGCCCGTCGTTTACGAATTTGAAAATCTGAAAATGCCGACGCTTCTGGTCATCGGGCAGGAAGACCGGACGGTTGTCGGAAAGGCTCGCGTTCCGAAGGAAATCATCAATAAATACGGGCAATACCCGCAGCTCGGAAAATTGATAAAAAGCAAAATTCCGAATGCACAACTCGTCGAACTCGAAGGAATCGGGCATATTCCCCACATTCAATCAATGGAAAAATTCGAGGAAAGCATTATTAAATTTTTATTGTTCAATCCGAAAAAATAAGGCAAAAAACTATAAACTATAAACTTTTAACTTTTAACTATTTTGGAAAAAAATCTTCTCCAAAGTAGTTTAAAGTTTATAACTTATAGTTTACAGTTGACCGAAAGATTCGAGAGCATCCGAAATTTGATTTCCGCTTTTGATAAAGAATCGAAGTCCGTCTAAACTTCAATTTTCTATGGAAAGCGAAAATCGTCAAAACACTTTTCCGCCGATTGCATTTATCGTTATCGCCGTTCTTTTGTGGAGTACGGGCGGGCTTTTTATCAAAATGACGACGCTCGATTCGTTTGCGGTCAATTTGGGACGCTCGCTTTTTGCTGCGATTACGGTGGCGGTTTTTACTTATAAAAAAGGTTTGCGGCTCGATAAATTTACGCTTTTGAGTGCATTTCTCTATGCCGGAACTCTTTCGTGTTTTGTTTATGCGACGAAAAACACGACCGCCGCGAACGCGATTTTTCTGCAATACACCGCGCCGATCTATATTTTGATCTTCGCGCCGTTTATTTTGAAGGAAAAATTCCGCTTTACCGATTTATTAACGGTCGTTTTGTGCATCGCGGGAATGAGTTTTTTCTTTCTCGAACCGCAGAATGCGGCGAACACGCTTGCCGCAAATGTGTTTGCGGGCAACATCGCCGCGCTCGCTTCGGGTTTATTCTTCGGGCTTTATTTCGTGCTTTTGCGCCATCCGAAATCTTTGCGCGTCAATCCCGCACTTTCGGTTTTTTACGGCAATATTATAATCGTTTTGCTAATGCTTCCCTTTTTGATTTCAAATCCACCCGAACAAATTACTTCAAACGATTTTCTGGCGATACTTTTTCTCGGCGTTTTCCAGATCGGCATCGCTTATATTCTTTTTACAAAAGGAATTGCCGAAGGCGTGCGAAGCCTCGATGCCAGCATTATCGGCTTTATCGAACCGCTTCTAAATCCGGTCTGGGTTTTCGTATTCGTCGG
>CAYUGW010000731.1:0-2240 GCA_964444245.1 uncultured Blastocatellaceae bacterium
TGGGGATTGGCAGGCGATGTGCCGATTCCAGCCGCTTACCAGCCGCAGTAAAAAAGCGGTTAGATTGCTTTTGATTTATCAGAAGATGAAAACAGGAAAAACCTCATTACTGAGCGGCATTGGAATTGCTTGAGTTAGAAAAGAAAATTTGCCCGCGAAAGGACGCGAAAAGAGCGCGAAAAAAAGAAAAATGGCAGCACACGGATTTTTTCTTGAGCGTCCTTTCGCGCCTTTTTCGCGGGAACAATTCTTAAAATAACCGAATAAATTCAAGGCGGGCAAACATCGTACCGCTCAGAAGCTGTTTGAAAACTCTGAAAATGTAATGATTTGACAAATAAAGTCGGTGAAACCGACGATATTATTCCCCGCTTCGCCGCCCACATCGCGAGATGTGGGAATAGTCGGCGATATTTTTTAAGCGGCTCTGATAACCGCGGCATACCAATATGTCGCCATTTTCAATGGCTTTATTAAATGTTTGCAATTGCCCCACGATTAGCATCGTGGGCTACAAATATGTTGCCGTCTTCGACGGCTTTGTATGTCTAATTTTGACAAATTTTAACTTGCTGGAGTTTGAACACAGCTTCTCAGTAATTAGGGCTATTGCAAAGTCGGAACCTGATAGATTTTGTCCGAAGCGAAATGAATTTTGCCCGGATTCCGACTTTGCAATAGCCCTAGCTCAGTAATGAAAAACCTTTATCAAAATTGACAAAGGTTTTTCTATTTTGTAGTTTTTTCAAAACTTTATTCTAACCGCGTCTTTTTCCATTCCATCACAAAATGCAAATCGTTATCAGCGACGATTTTACAAACTAATCTGTCATAAAGTTTAACATTTGATTTTCTGCGCGGAAGCCAGATCATTCACGCCCAAAATTTCCAGTTCATTCAATAAATTAACAAAAATATGAGCGGTGGCGCGGGCATCATCGCTGGCGCGGTGATGATTTATGAGCGCGACCGAATAATATTCGGCAAGCGTTTTTAAGCGGTGATTCAGCACGTTGCGGTTCAGGCGGCGCGAAAGTTTAACCGTGCAAAGGTGCGGATTGGCAACGCGGTAATCGGTATAAATCTTGCCTATTTCGTGATTTAAGAACCGCATATCAAAAGGCGCATTATGAGCTACGAGAACGGAATCTCCGATAAAATCCAAAAACTTATCGGCAACTTCGCGGAAAGTCGGCGCATTTCTGACCATCGAATCGGTAATGCCCGTCAGCTGCGAAATAAAAAACGGAATCGGTGTTTCGGGATTAACAAGGGTTTGAAATTCTTCGATAATTTCTCCGTTTTTTAAGCGAAACGCGCCGATTTCCGTAACGCGGCAGGGCGGAGCTTTCGCGCCGGTCGTTTCCAGATCAAAGACGACAAAATCAGTTTCAAAAAGATTGAGCGAATTATTATTAAGTGATCTTAATTCAACAAAATCCTCATTTAAATAAAGGCGCGGATCGCTTTCGACCAGATCTGAAACCAGCATTCTGGCAAGATTCGGTTCGGGTTTGCGAATTTTCATCACGTAATCAACGACCTTGACGGCGGACGCGCGACCGCCGAGAGATTGCAGGAGCTGAATCGTTTCGCCGATAAGTAATGAGTCCGAAATTAAATTTTGATAAGGCGGCATATTTCCTTTTTGATTTTAACTCACAAAAACTAAATGGCAAGTTTAATTCGACAACTTGCGCGAATTTAGCAGAATATACTTTAATAGCACTAATGAATCAGGAACAAATTTTAGAACATTTCCGGGATACGGGCGCGCTTCTCGAAGGACATTTCATTTTATCGAGCGGTTTGCATAGTCCGAAATATCTGCAATGCGCTCTGGCTCTGCAATACGCGTCGGACGCGGCAAAATTCGGCAGAGGAATCGCCGGGCATTTCGTCAATGAAAATATCGAAACGGTCGCGTCGCCCGCCATCGGCGGTCTGATTATCGGTTTCTCGGTCGCGCAAAGCTTGAACGTCAGGTTTATCTGGACGGAAAGACAAAACGGCGAAATGACGCTGCGGCGCGGTTTTTCCGTTAAGAAAGGCGAAAAAATCTTAGTCGTCGAAGATGTCATTACGACGGGCGGTTCGACGCGGGAATGTATCGAAGCATTGAAAAAAAACGGCGCACACGTTACAAATGCGGCTTCGATCATTGACCGTTCAAACGGAACAGCCGAAACGGGCGTGCCGCGCATCGCGCTTGTAAATTTAGACGTTCCGGGCTACAAACC
>CAYUGW010000732.1:0-2240 GCA_964444245.1 uncultured Blastocatellaceae bacterium
GATCTCGCCGCAGGATTTATTAGAACGCTATAATCTCGCGCAGGCGCAGGCTCTACTTTACAAATGCGTCGAAATGAAAATCCGCGTTTTGCCTTCGGACAACACAAATTACCGCGCGATCTTCGGCTGGATCAAACATTTCGGCTTGATTCATTCCGTTATCGGAAACGCCGTCAATGGCTATGAAATAACCTTGACGGGCGCGGCTTCGCTTTTTCACCGCTCGCAAAAATACGGCATTCAAATGTCCGTTTTTCTGCCCGCGCTTCTTTTGTGCAAAGATTGGAAATTCAAAGCGGAAATCGCGCAGAAAAAAGGAAAAAACGTCTTTTACGAACTTTCGAGCGAACAGACCGATCTGACTTCGTGTTATTCGGACGAACCGGAATATAAAAATTCCGACATCGAAAAACTCAAAAAATCCTTTGAAAAAACCGATTCCGTGTGGCGTTTACGGGAAAACAAGGAAGTTCTCGATCTGGGAAAAACCGCCTTCATTCCCGATTTTGTCCTTGTTTCGCCCGAAAATAAAAAGATTTTTCTCGACGTGCTGGGATTTTGGACACCGAAATCCGTGCAACAACGCCTCACAGAATTTGCGGCGGCAGATTTCAAAAATTTCATCCTTGCCGCCGGAAAAGATTTGCGCGGCTCGCGCGAAGAACCGCTCTGGGAAAGTGGAAATGTTCTGTTTTACAAAACTTCGATAAATTCTTTTGAGCTGGAAGAAATGGCGAAAAACTTAATTTAATTAAAACGAGGAATTTATGTTAAAAACTTTACCGGATTTTCAACTTTTTTTAGGTAATGAGAGCGAACGGCTTCAAGGAATTGATTCATGGGAAAATTTAGCGCGAATCGGTTCAAACAATCTTGAAAGAATACTCCAACTGGCGCAGGAAAATATCTATAGAATGATGTCTTCCAATGAAGATGTCAATGAAATGAAATTAATTCGTAAAGGCATTGATTTTATTAACGATCAACTGCTTCCAGATTCCGTGAATAAACCGACGCTTCCAAGATTAAGAAACGAAATGTTTCGCAAAAACGACAATGTTTACATCTATTTGGGAGATACTCCGAACACAATTATTAATAATGATTGGTTAATAGGAAAAGTTCTTAACGTAAGCAAAGCCTTCAAAAAGGATTGGAAGGACGGAAAGCCGAACAGCGGATATTTTTGGAAGGTTTTACTCGAAACCGCTCAGTATATTTTCCCGAATGAAAACAAAATATCATTTTCTACCAGCGAACCGCGCGTCATTTTTGATTGGGAATTTGAATATTTAAAAAATCCTGAAAATGGAGAGTTTTTAGAAATTTTCTCTAAAAATGCCTTTCGGGAATGGAAACCGCTGTGGTGTATTGAAAAAGACTGGGAAGTTGATTTTTCAAAAATGAATTTTAAAAATTGGATTTATAATGGAAGTGTAAATGTTTAATTAATCACTGATGTTACGCGTTTTATGGTTTTGTCGCCAAAGGCGACCGACATTATAGCGTAGGGAGTAATGAGCGCGCAGCGAATGAATCCCTACGTCTGATCGAATTTATCTTTGCTCGCTGAAGGTGAGCAACATTCGGGGATTTGATTGTTGCTCGCTTTCAGCGAGCGGCGTTTATTTTCAAACAGTCGTAGGGATGCGCTCATTTCATTCGCTTTCCCTACGCTATAATGTTTGTCGCCGTTGGCGACCAAGGCAAAAGATATATTTTGCGTAACATCAGTTAATCAAACAAACCGCGCTTGACTTGCGGTTTTGCCTCGTGAAATTGCCGCGCGTCGGAGCGTCTTTGCGAAATTCTTTCTTCGGAAGTGTTTCTCGTAACTACTTCATAAAGAATCGCCTGTTTATCGCCTTGTTTACGCAAAATTCTGCCGAGTCTTTGAATATGTTCGCGCGAAGAACCCGAACCCGACAAGATTATTGCCACGCTCGCATCGGGAATATTTACGCCTTCGTTTAACACTTTTGAAGTTGCCAGCGCGGAAACTTTGCCGCCGTTGAGCGATTTGAGCCAGAAACCGCGCTCCTTTACATTCGTTTCGTGCGTGATCGCCGGAATCAGAAAATCCCGCGAAATGCGGTAAACCATTTCGTTTTCGGCGGTAAAAATAAGGACTTTATCTTTTTTGTGGCGAACGAGTAAATCCTGCAAAACCTTGATTTTCGCTTCCGTGCCGAGCGCAATCTTTTTGGAATTTCGATAGGCTTTCATCGCGCGTCTTCCCT
>CAYUGW010000733.1:0-2234 GCA_964444245.1 uncultured Blastocatellaceae bacterium
CCGTCCGCCGCGGCAATCGGTCGCTCGTTCGCTTCATTCGATTTGACGGTTAATTGCTGTTTTGAATTATCGTTCGGGTTTAAGATCCACAGATCGCGATTCATATCTTCGAGCGATGTAAAGACGATTTTTCCGTCCGGCAAAACATCCAGACCGTGTTTTCCGTCGCGGTTGTTTTTCCCGAAGGTGAGCTGCCGCGCCTGTGCCGCGTCCGCGTTCGGAAGAATCCAGATATGCGAAAAAGTGTTTTTCTGCACGGCAGCCAGATTTTTTCCGTCGGCGGAAATTGATAATTTGCGGTAAATATTCAGATCATTGCTCAATTTTTGAATCTCGCCGCCCGCTTTGTTCATTTTGTAAATTTGCGGAAATTTGTTTTTCTCGCGCGCCGTAAAGATCAGATTTTCGCCGTCGGGCGAAGCCGTCAGGGAAACGAACTGACGAATTTTCGGCGCGACAATGCGTTCTTCCGCGCCGCTCTCGACATTTATTTTAACCAGCCTCGAAACGGGATTCGCCTGCGGTTTGGCAATCGCATAAATATCCCGTGTATCGGGCGAAAAGGCGGGCGAACTTCGCAGTTCGAAGCCTTCCGGAAAATGCTTGACGCTCAAGATGTGTTCGCTTTTGTCGGTCAGATTTCTCTTAATAAGCTGATGCTCATTGGCTTTGCTCAATTTACGGAAAAACGCGATTTTATTGCCGTCCGGCGAAATTTCAAAGTCGCTCCAGACATCTCCGGCGATAAATTCGGTATTTCCGCCGAAGCGCGTCGTTTTATAGATTTCCGCGCCGCTGACCGCATTTTTCCGGTTTAAGAAATAGATCGAATTTCCGTCGGGCGAAAAACATATGGCTTGCGGATTAAATTCACCTGCCAGATCGAGCGGCAGAGATTGTCTGGAATTGATGTCTTTGAGCCGGATCGTTTTGCTGTCGCTTTGGATAAATGCCAGAAATTGTCCGTCCGGCGAAATGGCGATGCTTCGCACGTCGCCCGTTTCGGTCAGATTCGTAAAACTGATATTTTCAAGCAGAGCGTTTGCCGGCGCGGCAAAATTTGTCTGCCAGACGAAAAAACCGATAACGGCAATTAAAACGGTCGGCAAAACGCCGGCTGCCAGACCGAGCCGGAATTTTTTCGATTGGAAAAAAGGTTTCGCCCTTTCACCCGCAAGCGATTTTGTCGGCGATATTTCTTCAAAATCATCAACATCTTCTTCGATGATCTGCTCATGCAAAAGCGTGGTCGTGCGTTTTCTCGAAACGATTATTTCGGAAAAATCATTCGCTCTTTCAATTTCAAAACCGTTTTCCGGTTCGATCATTCTGACATCGGCGGTAAAACGATAACCGCGGCGCGGAACGGTTTCGATAAAATTATTCCGTTTGCTGAAAATCTTGCGCAAGGCGTAGATATTCTGCGAAAGATTGCTTTCTTCGACAAAGGAATCCTGCCAGATTTCGTTCATCAATTCTTCTTTGGAAAGAATCTTTCCGCTGCTTTCAACCAAGACGAGAAGCGTATCGAAAACCTTCGGCGGAAGCGTCAAAAGCTGTTCGCTGCGATAAAGAACGCGCTCTCCGGCATCCAATTTAAAATCTCCGAATGCGTATAAGTTGTTTGTTTTCTTACTCATACAGGTTGAAAAATAATTTAGAACTAATTGAACGAAAAGTTAAAGACTTTTCCTTACGCGTCAATATAGAATTTACTGACTTTTGACAGATATATCGAAATTTTAGGCTAAAGAGACGCAAAAATCAAAGATTTACCGAAGAAATCATAATGAAAAGAAGCATTCGCCGTCTGGTAAAGATCGAAATCGAACAGACAATATCGTTTCTCTTTGACCGCACGAGCCGCGATTTTATCATTTGCGATAAATGCGCGGGCGACGCTTCTTTTATGTTCACGCCGGAAAAAATTGCACAAGCGGCGGAGATAGATATTCGCGAAATTTACCGCCAAATCGAAGCAGGCAAGGTGCATTATGCCGAGCGCGAAAAGATTTTCGTGTGTCTGGAAAGTTTATTTAATCAGGAGAAATAAAAAAAAATGAAAAAAGCAATTTTAAGTTTAATGATAGCGTTTTTGGGTTTTAGTGTTAGTTATGCGCAGTTTCCGATAAAAGTCCCGAAAATAAATACACCGAAAACGCAAACGCCGAAGGTCGAAACGCCGAAAACAACTACGCCATCGCCGAAAACGGAAAATGTGATGCCGAAAACAA
>CAYUGW010000734.1:0-2234 GCA_964444245.1 uncultured Blastocatellaceae bacterium
GGAAGCTATACAAGAGATACATTTATCATCCTCACTGTGAAATTATATTTTTAATGCAAAAAAAGCCTAGCAAATTGCCGGGCTTTTCACAAACATATTCGGTTTTTCCGCGCAAATTTTATTTTACTCGTTCGAGATATTTTTCTTCCGTCGGATTGACGCGGATTTTTTCGCCGACCGTCATAAATGGCGGAACATACATCGTTACGCCGTTTTCTAACGTGGCGGGTTTGTTGGAATTCGAAGCGGTCGCGCCTTTCAAAACGGGATCGGTTTCCGTAATTGTCAATTCGAGCGAAGCCGGAAGTTCGATGCCGATCGGTGAATCTTCGTAAAATTCGATTTGAATTTTGAGTCCCGGCATCAGCCATTTTGCCGCGTCGCCCAGATCGTCTTCGCTCATCGCAATCTGCTCGTATGTTTCCGTATTCATAAAATGGTGCATATCGCCGTCGGAATACAGATATTCCATTTCGTTCTGTTCCAAAACCGCCCGTTCGATCGTATCGGCGGCGCGAAAACGATGCTCGAAAGAACTTCCCGTTATCAAATTTCTGAGCCGCGTCTGCACCATCGCCCGCAGATTTCCCGGCGTATGATGCCGGAATTCCATCACCTTGCACGGCGTTCCGTCAAAAAGTATCACCATTCCTTTGCGAATATTATTAGCCTGTAATGCCATAAATTTTTATCTAATCTCCGTTTAATAAACAATTGTCAAATAATTTTTCGGTAAATTCAAATTGTTAAGTTTAATTTCCTCCGGCAGATTTTGTCCAGTAACCGGTAATTTTCAGTTTTATTCGTCGGATTATTTGCTAAGTCAGACCTTAGCACTAACAACTTAAAAAAAAATTCAATTCGCATTTCTGCACTATTCTATAAAAATTTTTCGCCGTCTGAAACCTTTATTAAAGTCTTCGCGTAGAACTTTCAAATTTTTGACCGTTTTTGAGTTTTGTTCAAAACCTTCTTTTTAACTACGGGTTAAAAATCAATATTGCCAAATAATTTTTGAAAAATTTTAAAAAAGATAATGAAAAACATTTACGTTATTTTCGCTTTGATTATTTTCGTTTCAGGCATTTGGGCGCAAACGAAAACGCCCGATTTTACCGAACTCGAACAAACTATCGAAGCCGAACTCAAAAATTCAAAAACTCCGGGCGCGGCTTTTGCCGTGATTTCGGGCGACAAGGTTGTTTTTGTTAAAGGTTTCGGCGCGACGAGCGCGGAGGGCGGCAGACAGGTCACGCCCGACACGCTTTTTCGGATGGGTTCGACGACGAAAATGTTTACCGCCGCCGCTCTTTTAGCATTGGCTGATTCGGGAAAAATCAAAATGGACGCGCCCGTCGGATATTATCTCAAAAATCTTCCATTGAAGCTCTCGCAATTAACCGCGCATCAGCTTTTGAGTCAGTCAACGGGATTGAGGGATTTTGCTTCGCCGGTAAAATCGGACGATGACGCGAGTTTGAAACAAAATATTCTGTCGTGGAAGGACGACGTTTTCTTTTCCGAGCCGAATAAGATTTATTCGTATTCGAGCGCGAATTATTGGCTGGCGGGATATTTGACGGAAGAATTGAGCGGAAAACTTTATTCGGACGCGGTCGGCGATTTAATCCTCAAACCGCTCGGGATGAATAAAGCGACGATGCGCCCCTTTGAAGCCGTAACTTATCCGCTTGCACTCGGTCATAATGTGTCGGACGGAAACGCGCAGGTAATTCGCCCGATTTTCAATAATGCGGCGATGTATCCGGGCGGTTCGATGTATTCGAGCGCGAACGAACTGGCGCGTTTTGCCGTGGCGATGATGAACGGCGGAAAGGTTGAAGGCAAACAGGCTATCGCGCCGTTTATCGTCGAAAACTTACAAAAACCGCAGTTTTATCTGCCCGGTGAAAACAAGGCTTTTTACGGTTACGGACTTTTGGGTTATGAAGACAGCGGCGTAAAAACCGTCTCGCACGGCGGAGTTTCGCGCGGCTACGGTTCGACTGTTTTCTTTGCGCCCGAACAAAAGATCGCCATCATCGTTTTGGCAAACAGCAACGGGCAGACCTTGCCGAAATCGCGCCGCAAAGTGATGGAAATGCTTCTGCCGCTGAAAGCGGAAACGAAACAGGAAAACGCGGAAACGGTTGTAACGGCAGCAGAATTAAAGCGTTACACCGGCAAATTTTCGCACGCGCCGCAAGTTTGGGAGTTTTTTATAAAAGACGGAA
>CAYUGW010000735.1:0-941 GCA_964444245.1 uncultured Blastocatellaceae bacterium
GGATTCATCGCTGAAATCTACTGAAACCGAAAAAAAATCCGATCAAAACCAGCCGGTCGGGAATAAAATCGCCGACTCTTTAATGCCACCGATCATTTCGCCGTCGGCAAATGCTGGACAAATCCCCGAAAACATTCCGGGCGCGATTATGCGCGCGACCGTTGACCGGACGACCTATCTGACATTCGGTTTGCAAACACGGGAAAATTTACCTGTTCTACTTTCTGGGAGCGATTTTTTCCGAATCTCGAAGGAAGGCGTTAATGCCGTCATTTTTGCTTCCGATCCGAAGAGCGATCTGACCATTTCGGGATTTGTCTGGCAAAACAATACTGAACGATTGCTTAAAGGAACCGCTTATCTGATTGACGAACCGACAGGAAACGGACACGTCATTCTTTTTGCCGACGACCCTTTGTTTAGAGGGATTTTTAGAAGCTCGGCAAGGCTTTTTTACAATTCGGTAATGTTTGCGCCGGCTAATTAAACGGACGAAATTTATGAAAAAAAAGAAAGTCATTAAATTTCACAAAGAATTTTCTGCTTATTACCGATTAAAAACTTTTGAACGGAATCAAAAATCCGTTCATTAAAAATCTGGTGAAATGCGGCTTACAAATTACTAAACTTGAGTTTATTTCATAGATCGTTAGCGCTGAAATTTCTTTGTTACGGCACGGAAAATTCAGCTGCCGGATTGTCCGAACACGGATAATCTCTTTGAAATTCGAGACTTCCCGCAAATGATGAAAAATTTAGTCGAAATACTGCAACGGCAAGCCGCCGACAAGGGTGAAAAAACGGCTTTTCGGTTTTACGATGAGAATCAAACCGAAAATACCGGTTTGTCCTGGCGGGAACTCGAAACGCGAACACTTTCGATTGCCGCTTTGCTGGATTCTAAAAAAGCTTTTGGCGAGCGAGTGCTTTTACTTTGTCCG
>CAYUGW010000735.1:951-2233 GCA_964444245.1 uncultured Blastocatellaceae bacterium
TATGGCGTGTTTGTTTTCAGGCGCGATCGCTGTTCCGCTCTATCCGCCCCGGACGAATCGAAATTTACAAAGGATCGAAGCCGTCATCAAAAATTCCGCCGCGAAATTTGCCTTAACCACTTCGCCTGTTCTAAGCAAAATCCGCCGTTTTGAAAATGCCGGAATTTTTAGGGGAATTGAACTTTTGGAAATCGGTGAGGTAAGGGATTTTACGAAAAACGACTTTAAAGCGAAACAAATAATTTCATCTCAAACGGCTTTTCTGCAATACACTTCCGGTTCGACTTCGCAGCCGAAAGGCGTGATCGTCAGCCACGAAAACCTTTTACATAATCAGGAAGCGATCAAACGGGCGTTTAATCAAAGCGAAGATTCCGTAATCGTCAGCTGGCTGCCTCTTTTTCACGATATGGGTTTGATCGGCAATGTTTTGCAAACGATTTACGCAGGAAGCGAATGCGTTTTGATGCCCTCGGCGACGTTTTTGCAAAAACCCGTTTCGTGGCTCAAAGCCATTTCGAATTTTCGGGCAACAACGAGCGGCGCACCGACTTTCGGCTACGAACTGTGCCTCCGGATAAAAGAATCCGATGAAATTGCAACGCTCGACCTTTCCTCGTGGCAAACCGCTTTTTGCGGAGCAGAAACGGTTCGTATCGAAATTTTGCGAAATTTTGCGCGGAAATTTGTCGTCAACGGCTTTTCGGAAAAAGCCTTTGCGCCTTGTTACGGTTTGGCGGAAGCAACCCTTTTAGTGTCAGCGCAAAACGGATTGCAAAGTGCAAGTTTCGATAAAGAAAGTTTGGGGAAAAATAAACTGGAAGAAACTATCGGGGAACTATCTTCAAATACTGTAACCGTCGCCGATTGCGGCAAGATAGTTTCCGATTTGAAAGTTGAAATCGTCAATCCCGAAACATTTGATGTTTGCGGCGAAAATGAAATCGGCGAAATTTGGATTTGCGGAAAGAGCGTGGCAAACGGTTATTGGGAGAATGAAACTGCCACCGAAGAAATATTTCAAGCCCGAATCAATGGCACAGACGAGCCAAAATACCTGCGAACGGGAGATTTTGGATTTAAACGCGATGATTCGCTTTTTATTACTGGTAGATTAAAAGACCTGATTATCGTTCGCGGACGAAATTACTACCCGACCGATCTCGAATTTGCCGCGGCAGGCGCGAGTCCGGCATTAACCGTTTCGGCGATTGCCGCTGTCGGTCTAACCGATGAAATCAATGAAAAAATCGAAGAAATCCTCGATAACAAGCCGCAATAA
>CAYUGW010000736.1:0-2232 GCA_964444245.1 uncultured Blastocatellaceae bacterium
GAACATTATCGTTTTCTTCGGAAATCAGGCATTCAAGTTTTGCGGTTTGAACCGAACGATGAGGCTCCTGCAGCAGAGCCGAATCCGCAAAAATCGCGCAACCGACAACCGTTTCGGTCGGACCGTATTCGTTGATAATGCGCGTTTCGGGCGCATTATCACGGAAAAAATCGACATCGGATGCGGATAAAGCCTCGCCGCCGAGAATCAGGTTTTCGGCTTTTTCGGCTTCGTTTTTTTCGAGATTTTCGCCGAGCAGTTTGGCGTGCGCGGGCGTGAGTTTGACAAAATCGAAGGATTTTTCGTTTCGCCAAACGTCAAGCAATGAAGACGGATTTTCCGCCGCGATTTCGTTTGTCAGACAAACGCTTTTGCCGTTTAAAAGCGGAACGAAACACGATGTAACCGCCATATCAAAAGCGACCGACGAGTGAAGCGGCGCGCCTTTTTCCGCATTTCCGCGATAAAAATCACAAGCCCATTCGAGATAATTCGACAAACCTTCGTGCGTAACCGAAACGCCCTTCGGTTTTCCGGTTGAGCCGGAAGTGTAAATAATATATGCGCTTTGTTGCGGTTCAATGGAAATTTCCAGCAAAGAATCAGGCATCGAATCAATATCGTCGGCAAATTTATCAATCGCTAAAATCTGTAAATTTTCCGCAGCGAAATTTGTCGCTAAAACTGATTCGGTCAATAAAAATTTTGCTTTTGAATCCGTGAGAACATATTCGATTCTTTCTTTTGGCATCGAAATTTCGAGCGGCAGATAACTTGCGCCGATTTTTGAAACTGCCAGCATCGCAATCAGCGCATCTGCGCCGTGCGGAAACAAAACAGCGATTATGTCATCGGATTTTACGCTTTGATCGAGCAGAAAATTTGCCAATTTATTAATTCTTCGCTCTAGTTCCGAAAAAGTTAAAAATTCATCTGAAATAATCGCCGCTCGATTTTTATTGGTCGCCGCGCTTTCAGCAAACATTTGCGGAAGCGGTTTGAACGTAAAATCCCGATTCGTCAGATTTTCGTTATTTTGGAAAAATTCTTTGTCTTTTCGGCTCAAAAGATCAATTTCCGAAACTTTAATTTGCGGATTTTCGGAGATTTGTTCGAGAACGAAAACGAATGAGCGCAACATTTCTTCCGATAAAGATTCGGTGAGAAAATCTCGGTTAAAAGCAAGATCGGCAGACAGACGTTCGTCCGTTTCGACAATCCGCAAGTTCAGATTCGCTTCATAAAAAGTCTCTATCGCCGCAATAATTTTCGCCGCGCAGCTTCCCGACGCGAAGGTTTTAAGTTGATGAAAAGCGAAGCCGAAGGAAAGAGGATTCAGCGAAAAATCGGCGCAATCGAAGTATTCCTGATAACTTTCCGTGGCTTCGCGTCGCGCGCTGATATTTTCCATCAAATCCGCAGCGTGAATTTCGGGATCGAAACTAAAATTAAGCGGTAAGTTTTTGGCGCAGCGCGCCGCCAAATTTTCGAGTTCGCCGTAAATTCTGCCGTCCGTTTCGCATAAAATCGTAAGCGTGTTTTCGCTTAAAAAGTTCGCTGCCAAAATTACCCAAGCCGTCAGCAAAATATCTTTCGTTTCGACTTCAAATTGACCGGAAATCGTTTCTAAATTTTGCTTGAATTCAGTCAAATCACAGCTTTTTACAGCAAACTTCAAACCATTCGGCTCAACGTTTTTCGCGGCTAATTGCGGCGTTGAAAAACTGATTTTTGATAATTCATCCCGCCAAAACATTCGCGCCGAAGCGTTTTCTTCATTGGCGAGCAATTCATTTTGTAAAGCTGCGTACTGCACGGCGGAAATCACTTTCTCCTTTTCGCCGCGCGTCAATTCGTCGAAAATTTCCTTCGCCAGCACATTCGCCGATTCGATGTCGCAAACCAGAGCGGACAAAGAAATTCCGAGCAAAAACTCGTTTTTACGCGCGTGCGCCAGAATTATCTGCGGTTTGTCTGAATCTTCGCCGTTTTTCTGCAATTCATCAAAAAGAGCTTCGACTTTTTCCGCTTTAATTTCGCGCCAAATAAAATCCGAATCAAGATTGATAACCTGCAAAGGCGCGAATAAATCAGGGGTTTTTTGAAAACTTGAACGCAGACTTTCCTGTCGCTGAACGACGTTTTCAAAGGCTTGCGCCAATTCTTTCGTGCTGAAATTTCCCTGTAAACTTAAAATAAAATTGCTTTGCAAACTTCCGCCTTGCCCCGCTT
>CAYUGW010000737.1:0-1134 GCA_964444245.1 uncultured Blastocatellaceae bacterium
GCGAACTGCTCGCGCGTGGCGGCAAACAATCTGATGACGCTGCGATGCGAAACGACCACGCCCTTCGGCACGCCGGTCGAGCCTGACGTGTAGATGATATATGCCGGATTGTCTGCGGAGGTTTGCGCGTTGTTGATCGGCAGGTTGTTGCTGGCTTGTGTGGCGAGCGCGGCACTCGTCGCAGTGTCGTCAAGTGCCGCGATTTGTGTTGAATCGGATGTTGAAAGACTTTCGGCATATGGCGAAGTGGTCAGCAAAACCTGCGCCTGAGCATCCGCCAGCACGAAGCGGACGCGTTCGGCGGGATATGACGTGTCGAGCGGGACATAGACGGCACCGGCTTTGAGACAGGCGAGAATGGCGACAATCAAAGCCGGCGAGCGATCGAGAAAAATGGCGACCTGTGAACCCGTCTCGACACCTTTTGACTGAAGAAAACGAGCCAGACGATTCGACCGTTCATTTAATCCCCTGTAAGAAATACTTTCATTTTCAAATGTCAGAGCAATCGAGTCAGGATACAGATCTACTTGTTCTTCAAACATCTCGTGTAAACTTTTATTATTTACCGCGAGAGATTTTTCAATTACAGTGGAAGTCAGGACTTCAAATCGCTCGTTTTCCGAGAGGATGAGAATTTCGGATAAACGTCGTTGCGGATCAAGCACGACGGATTTAAGAAGATTTTCGTAATGTTCAAGCATCAGCGAAATCGTTTCGCCGTCGAAAAGATCGGTATTATATTGCAGATTCGCACGGAGTTTGTCGTTGATTTCTCCTATCGTCAGAGTTAAGTCGAACTGCGATGCCCGGGTTTCCAATTCGATCGCCTGAAAATGCAGTTCGCCTATTTTTTGCGGTTCATTTTGTAAAACAAAGGCAACTTGAAAAAGCGGCGAACGGCTCGGGTCGCGTGGTAGATTCAAACGCTCGACCATTAACTGAAAAGGGAAATCCTGATGATTCAAAGCCTCGAAAACCGTTTGTCGTGTGCGGTTTAAATATTCCGCGAACGACGGGTTGCCCGATAAATCAGAGCGGATAACGACCAAATTGACAAAATATCCGAAAATATCGGCAAACTCTGGGCGCGAGCGTCCGTTCATCGGCGAACCGAGCAAAATATCGTTTTGC
>CAYUGW010000737.1:1144-2231 GCA_964444245.1 uncultured Blastocatellaceae bacterium
CGATGCATCAATACTTGAAACGCCGAAAGCAGAATGACGTACAGCGTCATATCAAAATTTTGCGCCAGATTTTTCAGTTGGATGGATAATTGAGAATCAAATTCGATTGAATGCGATGCTCCACGGTACGTTCTAATCGGCGGACGTTGGCGGTCGGTCGGAAGCTCCAATACCGGCAAATCACCGCTCAACTGATTTTTCCAGTAATTCCAGAGGTTTTCTCCCTTAGGTGAACAAAGCATCTGCTCCTGCCATCGAACAAAATCCCCGTAATCGGCTTGAACGGGGGGCAGTTTGAAATTCTTTTTATTTTTTATCGCCGTATATAAATTTCCTAATTCTTTGAGCAGCAAAGATAAAGACCATAAATCAGCGACGATGTGGTGGATGACCAGAAGCAGAATATTTTCGTTGTTTGAACGCTTCAAAAGCCGCCAACGGACAGGCAAATCGTTTGTCAGACCAAAAGGTTTGTCAGCTTCGGAATTGAGAAAATCCGCAATCTCTTTCTCGGTTGATCCCGTTAAATCGTATTCTTGCCAATCGGTTTCTTGATATGAATTAAATAGTTGGCGCGGTTGTCCGTCAGTCTGAACTCTGAAAATTGTTCGCAAAGCGGAGTGTCGTTCGGTTAATAATTTTACTGTCTCGCGTAACGATTGTAAGTCGAGCGGTTCGCGGAAACGGACGGCTCTGGCAATATTATAAGCAGTATTATTCGGATCCATCTGTTGGAGAAAATACAACGAATGTTGTCCAGCCGATAGATGAACATTTTCGTTTTGCACAACGGATTGATGAAAGTTTTCCCGCGTCTCTACTTGTTCGGTGCGGTGCGCGATTTCTTGTGCAAGTTGGCGGATAGTCGAACTTTTCAGGAAATCCGCCGGATTTAGTCGAACTCCGGTGCGAGTTTCGACAGCGTGCAGCAGTTCGACCGAAAGCAGGGAATCTACGCCCAATTGTGCAAAAGAATTTTGCTGATCAATCGTCATCGGGTCGAGATCGAGTTTCGAAGCTAATTCCGAAATCAGCCATATTTCGATTGCCGATGCGTCCGTTGCTTCAGTTACTTCAGTTGATAAGT
>CAYUGW010000738.1:0-2230 GCA_964444245.1 uncultured Blastocatellaceae bacterium
AATTTTAACTGCGGAATGTCGTTCATAGTTTCGATAATTATATCACGCTCCAATCTAAAATAACTTTGCCGCTGTTTCCTTCTTTCATCACTTCATAACCTTGCTTAAAATCTTTGTACGAGAAACGATGCGTGATGACGGGTTCGATGTTTTGTTACTAATGTTTGGATTCTTCATTTACAAATGCTTTCAGCGCAGGTTCCTGCATTACGACATGAGTGCCGCCGACAACCGCAAAGACTCTTTCGCCTTCTTTTACTTTATCAACCAGCAATTTGACCATATGTAAATCACGAAATTCGCTCGACATACGCGCTATTATATTTGTATAGGCTTTCGTCGCAACCGGATCAGACCAACTGCGGTCGGCAGTGCGCCAGTCTTTCAGTTGCGGCGACAGCCACAAACTTGCTTTGTCGAGTTCGGCGACAGTATTTGGCGGCGCGGTTTCCAAACCCGGAATATACGACACATTTTTGAGAAAGGTCGTCATAAAATCTTCGATTTTTTCGTCGCTTTTGCGTTCAATAAATTGCGGAACCTGGCGCAGAACAAAAAAGACTTTGACCTGTTCGGGCGTGAAAGTTTCGAGCATCAACGCCACTTCGTCCTTTCTATTCGGTTCGAGGCTGAAATAAGGAACTTTGTCGCGAACCGCAAGAAATCTGACCAAACCCGATTCGCCGCTTGTGCTGACTGCTTCTTCGACGGTTTTCGCCAGCGATGTTCCGGTACTTTCGTGATAAGCAACAGTCGGACGAAATTCTTTCCAGAGCTTTTGAATATGCGCACTTTGAGCATCTTTCGGATCATAAACGTGACGCGCACCGTAATAAAAAAGCGAACCTTTACCAATTTTTAATTCAACGATATACGGAAAACTCGGAGAGGTTTTCGAATATTCTTCAAATGACATTATTCCCGCATTTGGCGTTTGAGCTATTGTTGCAGAAAAGCTCAACAGCAAAACTAAAAATGACACAACAACATATTTTTGAAAGGCGATCAAATTCACAAACACCTCCAAATAAACCGTATCTGATTTTTTTACATTTCGCTCCAATCCAGAATCACCTTGCCCGAATTTCCGTCGCACATTGCTTCAAATTCTTTCGCAAAATCAATAAATAGTTACGCTTTCGATTTTTCCAATATCTTTGGCAAACCAATTTTTTTTAATGTTTCGTTGGCTTTTTCGACTTTTTCTTTGAACAGAATTTTGTCTTTATATTCGCCGAGCGATTTATCAATTTTAACTATCGGCAATTTTGATTTGTTTAATTCATCAATACTTTTTCATTGCTCTTACCTTCCAAGGTTCGCACTTCATTTAAAAATTCCAAAGGCTCAATCACTTTCAGAGGGCGGAATCTTTGCCGAAATTCTTTGGCTTCTGTTGTGTAAGCAGTCATCAAATCAAGCAAATCTTTGTCGCGGCTGACAAGATAATCGGCTTGTGTTTCGGCGGCGAGATTGATGTAAGGCTCATCATCGGGGTCACGTGAATAAGAGAATCTTTTCGGGACTTGGCGAATGATTTCCGAGTTTTTCCGCAATCGCAAAAGAAACGCTTCGACTATTTCATCGGTCAAACTTTGAAAATGCGCTCTGATTTCGGGACGATTCAAAACGTCTTCGATTTCCCCAAAAACTTCTTCGCTCAAATACAGTTTGACCGCGTCTTTTTCAACCAACCGCAAACATTCCGCCGCTACGCTTTTTTCTCGCGCCGCCGCTTGCAGATGTACGTTGCAGTCGAACACCGCGCCGATCAACGCCGCATCTTTCATTTATCAAGCCGGTCTTTCGAAGCTTCGCGCCGCGCTTTCCGAAACAGTTCGTCCAAATCCTTATCGCTCATTCCGCTTTCTTCGACTTCATCACGAAACGGTTTGAGAATCTCGTCAAATGATTTTTCTGATAATTGTTGTATTTTTCGGCGTTTGAAAACAGCTTCTTTAACCACCGATTCGACATATTTTACCAGCGGCAAGCCTTCAGCGCGGGCTTGTTCAGCGGCTGTTAATTCGACTTCAGGTTCTAATTCGAGTGTAACTGTCATATCAGTAATTCTAACATAATCAAAAATTTCTTAAATCTCGCTCCAATCCAAGATCACTTTGCCTGAATTTCCTTCTTTCATCACCTCAAAGCCTTTTTCAAAATCACGATATGAAAAACGATGCGTGATGACGGGTTCGATGTTTACGCCCGATTCTAAAAGAACCGA
>CAYUGW010000739.1:0-2228 GCA_964444245.1 uncultured Blastocatellaceae bacterium
AAGATAAGTTGGGAAAATACCGAAGTTAAGTTTAATATCGAGTTTGATGTTGACGGACAAATTGATAAACAGATCGCCGAGTTATCGAAAGCACCGGACGGTATGAGCAGCAGAAATTATTTTCTCGCGGCTGAATACTATTTTCACAACGACAAAGATTTAAATAAAGCAATCGAATGGATCACAGCCGGATTGAAAAAAAGTCCGCAAAATTTCCAGTATGGATTATTGCACGCAAAAATCTTAGCCAAACAGGGAAAAAAGGACGAAGCGTTAAAAGTGATTGCTGAAGCCAATGCCTGGGCAAAAGAAAAAAACAACGCGAACTATATTCAGCAAACGCAAGTATTTTGGGATTCGATCAAATGAGTTCAATTCCCTATTATTTAGTCGAACCGGCAACCGAAAAAGTACCGTTTGTCCTGAGCATTCCGCATCGCGGAACGCAGTTTCCCGATGAATTAAAGGAACATTTCGTGCCGGAATTGCTGGAAATTCTCGACGATACGGATTGGTTTCTGGAAAAACTCTACGATTTTGCGCCTGCGCTCGGTATCACGACAATTTACGCCAAATACTCGCGCTGGGTGATCGATCTCAACCGCGAACCGAACAGCAAACCGCTTTACGATGACGGACGGATCATCACCGCGCTTTGTCCGACAACCGATTTTTTCGGGAAAAATCTATACAAACAAAAAGATTTCGAACCTGATGACGCGGAAATACAGCGGCGGCTTAAAAATTATTTTCGCCCGTATCATCAAAAGATCGATGAAATAATCGGTGATTTGAAAAACGAATTCGGGCAGGTTTTGTTTTGGGACGCTCATTCGATCAGGCGCAATGTCGAAACGATTCGCTCGCGACCTTTTCCCGATTTTATTCTCGGAAATAATGACGGAAAAACTGCCGATAAAAAAATCTCTGAAACTGCGCTCGAAACTTTGAAATCGAGCGATTGGCAGATCAATCACAACGATCCGTTCAAAGGCGGATTTCTGACGCGCTCGAAAGGAAATCCCGAAAAAAATATTCACGCTTTGCAACTCGAGATGAGCAAAGATTTATATATGGACGCGGCGGAACTCAAGTACGACGGCGAAAAAGCCGAAAAGGTAAAAACGCTTTTGCGAAAGACTTTCGAGAATTTAATACACGCAAGCTTTGACTGACTCCGGCTCGGATTAAATCGTCTTCGTAACCTTGGAAAGCGAACGCGGCAGATCGGGATTAAGTCCTTTTGCCTCCGAAAGATACGCGGCAAAAAGCTGTGCCGGAATGATGAACGGGATCGGCGATAAAAATTCGTCAATCTCCGCCGGCATCAAAAGGCTTCTCGAACTCAATTTGGCGATTTCCTTATCGTTTGTAATCGAAAAACTGTCGGCGTGCAGATCCTTCAGGCGTTTTAATAAATCCATATTGCTCGTTTTTGTAACGCCTTTCGCGGCAAACATCAGGATCGGAAAACGCCTTTCGACCATCGCCAAAGGTCCGTGAAAAAAATCGGCGGAAGAAAATCTTTCGGCAACAACATAGCAAGTTTCCATCAATTTCAGCGCGAGTTCAAAGGAATTCCCGTAATTCAGCCCGCGCCCGACAACGACACAGTTTTCCATAAAAGCGTAGCGTTCGGCGATTTCTTTGACCTTTTCTTTGAGCTTTAAACTTTCGCTCGCGTAATGCGGAATTTTCTCCAGATCAATTCTTCGCCTCTTTTCCGCCAGAGCATTTGCCAGCAGATAAAATTGCAGCATCTGCCCGGTATATGTTTTGGTTGCAGCAACCGATTTTTCGCGTCCGGCGTGAATAAGCAACGTTTCGTCCGAGACTTTCGTGATCGCCGATTTCGCATTATTCGTAATGCCGAGCGTAAACGCGCCGTATTTTTTCGCGCTTTCTAAGCTTGTGTTGATATCCGAACCTTCGCCCGATTGCGAAACGCCGACAACGAGTGCGCGGTTCAAATTCAATTTCGCTTTGTAAAGCGTATAAACCGAAGGCGCGGCAAGCGAAACGGGGATTCCGCAGAGCGTTTCGATCAAATATCTGCCGAACAGCGCGGCGTTATCCGAACTTCCCCGCGCAACCAAAACGACGAGATCAATATCCCGATTATGCAAGAATTTGCCGATATTTTTGATTTTTTCCGTTTCAGCCTTGATCGTTTTTTCCAAAACAACGGGCTGTTCGCCGATTTCCTTGAGCATTAAGGACATAAGTTT
>CAYUGW010000740.1:0-2213 GCA_964444245.1 uncultured Blastocatellaceae bacterium
TGCCGCAGATTCGCCGAGCGATGCCGTAACTTTTCCCAGGAATTCGTCAACCTTGTTGTTTTCGATCCAGCGCGCAACGACGAGGAGATCGTTTTTTCGGTCAAAATAAATAATATTCGTGCCGTTGCCCAAAACGGCGACCGTTCCGGCGGGTGCGCTTTTGAAGAGTTTCTTGTCGGTGTTGAGAAAGAAATTCATATAACCGTAAGTCGCGTTTGCCGCGCCCGGAGTTTCGGCGCGTTTGATGAATTCTTCGGAGATTATTTGTTTATTGTTCCATTTTCCGCTTCGCAGAAAGAGCAGACCGAACCGCGCCATATCACGCGCCGAGATAAACATTCCGCCGCCCCAATGCCCGCCGCCGCTGACCGATTGCATAATTTGTCCGTCAATTAAAACAAACGAATTTTCGTAACCGTGCCAACGCCAGGAATTAGACGCGCCGATCTCGTCCATCAGATTTTCCTTCAAAACCTGCGGCAATGGCTTGCGCCAGACATTTAAAGCGCAGAGCGCGAGCAGATTGACGCGCACATCGTTATATTCATAAACCGTGCCGGATTCGCTTCGCGGTTTGGTCAGCCACGTCGAGTTATCACGGTCGGGGCGATCAGCCCAATCGGGTTTTCCCCACAAAATTCCCTGCCAATCGCTCGTCTGGCGCAGCAGATTATCCCACGTGATTTTTTTATTATGTTCGGTTTCAAAAAGCTCGAGAAATTTCGATTTGCCGAATTTTTCCGCATCGTCGAATCTTTGCAGAGGATTATACGCGGCAACCGGAGCCATTTCCCGGTAAACGGGCGCGTTTAAATCTCTGATAATTTTCCGGTCAAACGCCAGACCGACCGCCGCCGTGATAAAACTTTTCGTGACCGAATGCGTCATATCAATGCGAAAAGGCTCGCCCCATTCGGCAACGATGTAGCCGTTTTTGACAATAATTCCGGTCATCTCGCCGCGCGGTTTGGTCAAACCGATGATCTCGCCGAACGGCTCGCGCCCAAAGGTCTGAAGTTGCCCGAGTTCCTGATCGCGCGGAGCTTTCGCTTCATTTTGGACGGCAAAATCAACCGCTTCCTTTAATTTCGCTGCGTCAATCTTGGATTGTTGCGGCGTGCGCGTTTCCCAATTTTCCGCGTTCGGAAAATAACGCGAAGTTTGCGCAAAAATTGAAACATTGAAAAATGCGATAAACGCAAATGCGATCAAACTCGTTTTATAAACAAAAGAAATTTTCATTTTTATATAATTTGTAATTTAAGTTTTCCCGTGTTTGGAGTCCCGCGTTTACGCGGCAACCGCCAGCGAAGCGCGGCGGAAAACCGCCTGAAGGCGGGACTCCAAACGCTTTTTCAAGTTTATTTAATCTTCATCCGACAAGATTTCCTGCACGCGTCCGACTTGCCCGTCGGTCAGGCGCACTTTTATTCCGTGCGGATGATTTTGCGAATTGGTCAATAAATCCTTAACCGTTCCGATTGTTCGCTTTCCCGTCCGCTGGTCTTGTTTTAAGACAATCGACACGCGCATTCCGGCGCGGATGTTTTTTCTTTCTTTTCCGTTCATAAAATTAAAATAGTGCGGAATAAGTGAAAAGTGAAAAGTGATAAATAATAGTTCTTATCGAAGAATCACCTTTTACCTATCATTTATCACTTTTCACTTATTCCGAAAACGTTTTCTTCCTTTTTTACCTTTACCGCTTCCCCGTTTCTGATATTAATAATCTCCGCGCCCGCGCCGAATTTTTCGACGAAAGATTCTTTTGAAGTCGTGACGAATGTCTGCGTTTTGTCGCTCAAGAATTCGAGAAGCTGTCCGATTCTTCGATAGTCTAATTCAGCATCAATATCGTCGAGCAGAAAAAGCGGATATTCGTTGTGCTGCGAAAAATAAACCGACAAAGTTGCCAGCTGCAAAATCAAAAGTGCGCTTCTTTGCTGACCTGACGAGCCGAATTTCCGAAGATCGCGCCCGTCAAACAAAATATCCAACTCATCGCGGTGCGTTCCGATCAGCGCGTATCCGGCGCGGAGTTCGGCTTGAACGCGCAAGTTTAATCTTTCCGCCAAAAGAGCCGCGTAATCATTAAGATTGCCCTTGCCTTCGAGCGATGAAACGTAGCGAATCGAAACTTCCTCTTTTCCGAAAAGTTTTTTCTCCAAATCTTCGTTTAAACGTTCGACATATCGCACTCGCGCTTTGTGAAT
>CAYUGW010000741.1:0-2206 GCA_964444245.1 uncultured Blastocatellaceae bacterium
CCGGCGGAAAGCCGAAAAAAGGCGCGCAGGAGATGCAGGATGTCGGAATCGTCGAAAACGGTGCGGTTGCCGTGATTAGCGGCGAGATCATCGGTGTCGGGAAAGCGGAAGAAATTTTAAGAGAATTTAAAAGCGAAAATATTTTAGATGTCGATGGAAAGGTTGTAACGCCCGGATTTGTTGAATGCCACACGCATATCGTTTTTGCCGGAGATCGGATAAACGAATTCGAACTTCGCATCAAAGGCGCGTCTTATATGGAAATTATGGAAGCGGGCGGCGGAATCGTTTCGACGGTTGAAAAGACGCGAAAAGCGAGTTTGATGGAATTAATTAATCAATCAAGAAAACGGCTCGATCAGCTTTTAGAACTCGGTGTAACAACCTGCGAAATCAAAACGGGTTACGGTTTGGACACGGAAACCGAGCTGAAAATGCTCGAAGCGATCTTTGAATTGGATAAAACGCACTGCATCGATCTGATCCCGACATTTCTTCCCGCCCACGCATTTCCGCCTGAATATAAAGATAAACCCGACGAATATGTAGATTTGATTTGCGAAGAAATGCTGCCGAAACTAAAGGAAAAGACTCAAGACTTAAAATTTAAGACTCAAGACTTTTTCGTTGATGTTTTCTGCGAAAAGAATGCGTTTGATCTGGAGCAATCAAAACGGGTTTTGACGGCGGCAAAAAATCTCGGTTTCAAACTGAAAGCGCACGTTGATGAATTTACAAATCTCGGCTGTGCGCGGTTTGCGATTGACGCGGGCGCAACTTCGATTGACCATCTGGACGCGATTTCGGATGAAGAAATCGCGCTTCTTGCCGATTCCGAAACAATCGGAGTCGTTACGCCGACGGTTAATTTTAATTTCGGCTCGAAGGAATTTGCCGATGCGCGGAAAATGATTGACGCGGGCTGCGCGATTGCCGTTTCGACCGATTTTAATCCCGGAAGTGCGCCGTGTCCGTCCCTGCCGAATGCGATGGCAATCGCCTGCCGCTATCAAAGATTATTACCTTCGGAAGCGTTTAACGGCGCGACGATAAATGCCGCGTTTGCAGTTGGTTTGGGAGAAAAAGTCGGTTCGATTGAAACGGGAAAACAAGCCGATCTGCTCGTTTTAGACGCAGCGGATTACCGCAAAATATCTTACGAATTCGGCGGAAACTGCATCGAAAAAGTTTTCAAAAAGGGAAAAGTTGTTTATGAAAAATGTTGATTTTCATCAAATGCTCAATGCGCTGGCTGAGGCTTGGAAAAATCGTGATTATAAAAAGGTTATCAGCTTTTTTAATGATGAACTGTTTTATTCGGACGGTTTGAATTATCGTTTTTCAAACAAAAAAGACCTTTTGGAATTTTTCGAAAACGATGACGGAAACGCTCAATTCTGCGTGTTTTACAATTCGATTTTCGACGATAAAAATCAGATCGGAGTCGGCGAATACACATATATCGGGACAAATTCTTTCCACGGAACGGTTTGGATAAAAATCGAAAACAATAAAATCGCCGGTTGGCGCGAATATCAGCACAAGACCGATCTGAGCTGGAAGGAATTTTGGAAAAAAGAAGAATGAACGAAATTATTTTAGACGGACAAAACCTGACATTCGAGCAAGTGATCGCGGTCGCCTTTGGAAAACCGAACGAACCGCGAGTTTCTTTGTCAGACGAAGCGAAGGAAAATGTCAAACGGGCGGCGGACGCGGTGCAGATTTTGCTTGACCGCGGCGAAATCGCTTACGGCATCACGACCGGATTCGGCGCGTTCAAAGATAAGATCATTTCTCTGGAAGAAGTCGAAAAACTGCAAAAAAATATCGTGATGAGCCACGCCGTCGGGGTCGGCAAACCGTTTGACGCGCCGACCACAAGAGCGATTATGCTGATTCGCGCCAACACTCTGGCACGCGGATTTTCCGGCATTCGGCTTGAAACTCTCGAACTCCTGATCGAATTCTTAAATCGCGGAATTCATCCGGTCATTCCCGAAAAAGGAAGTCTCGGCGCAAGCGGCGATCTCGCGCCGCTCGCCCATATGGCTCTGCCGCTGATCGGTTTGGGCGAAGCCGAATTTGAAGGCGAAGTTTTCGAGGCGAGAGAAATTTTAGAAAAACTGAATTTATCGCCGATCAAACTCGCCGCAAAAGAAGGGCTTGCGCTGACGAACGGCACGACCGTGATGACGGCTGTCGG
>CAYUGW010000742.1:0-2203 GCA_964444245.1 uncultured Blastocatellaceae bacterium
GGGCGAAAACGGTCAAAAAGGCGCGAAAACTTCTGCTTGTTTCGGTGCTTTATCTTCCTTTGATTTTTGCTTTGATGGTTTTTAATCATTTGTAATCTTATGGAAATCGGAACTATCGAAACATTCGAGGAAAAACCGAAAAAACGAAAATTGCGGTCTGATCTGACCGACAGACGCAGCGGTTCTTCGGGCGGCGACGATAATAAAAATCGCGGCGGCGGCGGCGGAAGTAACGGCGGCGACAAAAAGGCGGAAAACGATTTTTACGAAGAAACCGAATATCCTTCCAATAAATTCCGTATCGGAATGTGGTTCGTGTTGCTCGTCGTTTTGATGACCTTCGGCGGTTTGATGGCGGCGTATATCGTCATCGCGACAAACGGCGTTCTCGAATGGCAGCCTTTTGATCTGCCGAAACAAATTTGGCTGAGTACCGCTTTGCTTTTGGCAAGCAGTTTTACCTATCACATTGCCAATCAAGCCTTAAAAAGCGAAAAACAGGAAAAAGCCAAAACCTGGCTTATCGCGACAACCGTTCTCGGCGGAATTTTTATCGCTTCGCAACTGATTCTCTGGACAGCACTCGTCAAACGCGGCGTTTATATGGCAAGCCATCCGTATGCCGGTTTTTTCTATATTTTAACGGCTGTTCACGCCGTTCACGTGATCGGCGGAATCGCCGCTTTCGGATATATCGTTTTGCGAACCTGGCTGCCGACCTCGAATGAAAATGAACTGAAAAACCGCCAAATTTATTCAAACGCCATCGGTTGGTACTGGCATTTTATGGGCGGACTTTGGATCGTTTTAATGCTTTTGCTCGGATTCTGGAAATAAAGCGGTTTGTTTTTTTATGGAATTTTTGAAGGTTTTTCCGCATCTTAATGCGACATTAAATGCTTCGGCAGGCGTTTTTTTGGTGTTCGGGTTTTATTTTATTCAACGCAAAAAAATCTCTTCGCACCGATTTTGTATGCTGACGGCAAGCAGTTTGTCGGCAATTTTTTTGCTTTGCTATTTGACGCATCACGCGCTCAGAACATATTTTTTCGGTTTGGGACCGACCCGTTTTACCGGCGAAGGTATTGTGCGCCCCGTATATTTTACGATTCTGATGACGCACACAATTTTAGCAGCAGTTATCGCACCATTTATCATTGTCACGCTCTGGCGGGCTTTAAAAGGCAAATTCGAACTGCATAAAAAATTGGCGCGTTGGGTTTTTCCGATCTGGCTCTATGTTTCGATTACCGGCGTAATCGTCTATCTTATGCTTTATCAACTATTTCCGGCAACATAAGTTTTTTTATGTTTGTCTTGCCAACTAATAATCGAAAGTGATATATTAAAAGATGTTGAAAATTTAATCGCCGAGGTTGTTTAACTGTAAAACAACACGGGGGAACCAATCGTTTTGAATGAATTTTCAAAACACGGGGCGAAGCGTTTTGCTATAGATTACGCGGGAATTCTTCTTCTTTCCTAGCCCGTCAGCTAACCTCGTAGGTGTGGAGAAGGAGTCACTGAAAAATTAATGCCGTTTTGGTGCGATTTTGTGTGCGCTTCGCATCCTTTTTGATTTTTCAACAGATCAAACAAAGACATCCGTCTTCTCAAAGAAAAAGTTCCGCTGACAGGGCGGAACTTTTTGTGTTTAAAGTGTTTGATTTTATCTGGAGCGAACGACCAAACCGGACATTTTTACCGTTTTCAAAGGAATCTTTTCATTTTTATCCACAACAATATCAAGCGGGCGTTCATTTAAATCGAACGTGAAAATCTGTGTGCGGTTTTTTATTTTAATCTTCTCGGTCTTCGTTCCGCTAGCCGTTTTGATTTCGATTTCAAAAGGCAGAATAAATGTTTCAGGCGTTAAAGAATCGCGTTTTTGCGTCTGACTGAAGGCAAGTTCCAGTTTGCGTGTTTTTGTATTATAAGTTCTTTTGACATTCAAACGCGGATACCCTTTGCCATAAACCCACTGCGAGAAAAACCACTCGAGATCGGTTTTCGCGGCTTCTTCCATAGCTTTTTGCAGATCGGGAGTTTCGACATTTTGAAATTTATGGCGTTCGAGATAAATAGTAACGCCTTTCCAGAACGCCTCGTCGCCGATTTCTTCGCGCAGAGTGTGTATGACCGCGCCGCCTTTTTGATAAGTTACGGTATCGAAAATCGAATCATCGATATTCTCGTCGGCAAG